>JANPOR010000169.1:0-24952 GCA_031428075.1 Hymenobacter sp.
GGGGGGGGGGGGGGGGCGGGCCCCCCCCCGGCGGTTTCATCCCCCCCCTCCTTTCCCGGGGGCCCGCGCCCGTCCCCTTTTTGCTGGGGTTCCGGAGCCACACGGCCCGGCACACGTTTGCGACGTAAAGCCTATTGCGCGGGATGCCAATCGAGGTATTGCAGAAAGTGCTGGGGTACAAGAAAATCCAAGCCACGCTCATTCATGCTAAGATTGTGGAGCACTTTCAACGCTAGACCATGCGCCGGATTTGGGACGCGCCAACGCCGGGCGTACCGGCGGGAGGTACGGGGCCCTCCGGGGCGATTTGCGCGGTGGAACCCGTGGCGGCTTAAAGGGTGGGGCCCTGCCGCGCTGGGCCCCTTGTTGTCTCGTCCGGCCAGGACTTTACATCGCTGAGTTGATGTATGACCGAGACCGAGCGGCCCCCATGCCGGGCCAAAAACGAGAATTATGCCATCGCCTTCCGCCAAGAGTCGGTCCGGGAAGTAGAGGCCGGCCACTTGTAGCGCGAAGTGCGCGAGCAACTCGGCATCAGTCCTGCAACAATGGCCTGCTGGCCCAAATAGTACGACACGGCTGTATATTTCCGAATGCGCCGCAAGCTGTTTACCCCCGCTCAGAAGCACTAGATTATCCGCGAGTTGCTCGGCGGCCGCCGATGCTCCTCTTCCGGGTGCTTGAGGCGGCTCGACTCGGCGGCATTGATCCCGGCGCGGCGTAAGTTACGGTTTAGCGGCGGACCACTTTGTAGAGCTTCGCCCCGAACAAAAATACTACCGCGTAGCACACGATGGGCAGGTAGTAGGCATGGGCCACGCTGTGGTTGGCCACCAAGCCCATCAGGCGCGGGTACAGGGCCCCGCCCACCACGCCCATCACGATGAACGACGAGCCCAGCTGCTTGTGGGGCCCCAGGTCTTTCAGCCCCAGGCTGTAGATGGTGGGGAACATGATGCTGAAGAAAAAATTGAGCAGGATGAGCGCCACAAACGAGGGCCAGCCCCAGTGCTGGGCCACAATAAGGCACAAGGTGATGTTGGCTAAAGCGGCGGCCGCCAGCAGTCGGTTGGGCGCAATGAAGCGCATAAGGTAGGTACCCAGGAAGCGGCCCAGCATCATCAGCCCCAGGCTGAAGGAGAAAAAGTAGGCCGCCCGCTGATCGGTCATGCCGGGGATGTACTCGATGCCGTAGTTGATGAACAGGGCCCAGGTGCCACCCTGGGCCCCCACGTTGAAGAGCTGCGCCACGCACGCCCACACAAAGTGCCGGTGCTGGAACAGGGTTTTGTCGGCCGCCGCGTCGGTGGGGGCCTCGTCGGTTTCCGAAACGGCCGTGCCAGGCGTGTGCTCGTCGTTGAGCGGCGGTACCGTCACGAAGGCAAACGCCAGCCCGATGCTGGCCACTACCGCGCCGATGAGCAGGTACAGCGTTTTGACGGACGATAAATCCTGCCCCGCTGCGTGGCCGCGCAGGATGAAGTAACCGCCGATCAGGGGCCCCGAAATGGCCCCGATGCCGTTGATGCCGTGCGAAAAGTTGATGCGTTGGTCGCTGCTGCGGGCGTCGCCCAGCCCGTCGAGGAAGGGGTGGGCCACGGCTTCGAGCGTGGCCAGCCCGCAGGCCAGCACAAATAAGGCGATGCGCAAAAACCCGAACGAGGCCGCGTTGGCCGCCGGCACGAACAGAAAGGCCCCGGCCGCGTACAGAAACAGGCCCAGCAGCACGCCCTTCTGGTAGCCGAAGCGCTTCATGAACCAGCCCGCGGGTAAGCCCATCACGAAGTAGGCCCCGAAGATGGAAAATTGCACCAGCGTCGAGTCGGCCTTGCTCACGTGCAGCACCTGCTGAAAGTGACGGTTGAGCACGTCGCCCATCGTGATGCCCACGCCCCAGAGCATGAACAGCGACATGACGAAAATGAGTGTGACGACGTAGCGGCGCTCGGTGAAAGGCGGGGCAGTGGTCGGTGCGGTGGAAACGGTGGAAACCATAGGCAAAGCGGTGGGGCGACGGAACAGGTACCCGACCAGAACTAACACCCGGCTCCAATGTTAAAACCGTTGAGCGCCCGAGTGTACGGGAGCCATTGCACAAGGCCCAACCCGCAGAGACTGCTGCACGGGATACCGGTGGAGGTGCTGCAAAAAGGCTTGGGCCACAAGAAAATCTAAACCACGCTCATCGACGCCAAGATTGTGGATGACTTTCAACACCAGACCATGTGGCGGATTTAGGACGCATCAACGCCGGGAATACCGGCGGGGAGTACGGGGCCTTCCGGGGCAATTTGCGCGGTGGAACCCGTAGGGGCTTAAGAGGGTAGGGCCCGGCCCCGCTTGTGAGTCGATGCGACGGCAAGTTTAATCCCCTCTCACTTACATAGCTAACCCAAATTGCGGGCTATCCCCAGCGGGGACGACCCCACTGGGGATAGCACGCAGCACGCACGCTAGATTTAGCGCGGTTTCCAAGTCTGGTGTATGTGTTGTCCGGCCCCCTCTCTTTACGAGAGGGGCCAGGGGTGAGGTCCCCGGTTGCGCCGGGTACAAGAACCGAAGAACTGCCCAGAATGACACTAAAACCGCTTGTACCGCGCCGCTACAGTGGTTTCTTGCGCGTCTCTTGAAACTTCTTCAGCTGCGGGTCGATGACCTTTTTGTCGCCCACCACCACGATGGTCATGGCTTCGGGGCGCAGGTATTTGCGGGCGGTTTCGCTCACTTGCTGGGGCGTCACGGCGTTGATGTTTTTGACCTGCTCGGTAAGGTAGGTTTCGGGCAGGCCGTGCAGGTCCAGGGTATTGAGCTGGCCGATGATGCCGCCGGGGTTGGAGTTGCGCAGCACAAACATGCCGCCCTCAAAGTTCTGAATGCCTTTCAGCTCGTCGGCCGAAGGCGGGGTCTTCTGTAGTCGCTCAATTTCGTTCATGATTTCGTGCAGCGAATTGTAGGTATCGGCGGTGGTCACGTCGGCGTTCTGGGTCCAGTTGCCGGTGCGGTAGTGGGTTTCCACGTAGCTGTAGGGCGAGTACGTGTAGCCCTTGTCTTCCCGGATGTTGCGCGTAATGCGCGAGCCAAACGAGCCGCCCAGCAGTGAGTTCATTACCCGCAGGCGGATGTAGTCGGGGTTGGTGGGGTCGATGACCGGTAGGCCCACCACGAGGGTCGACTGCGGCGCGTTGGGCCGGTCCTGGGTCAGCAGGTCGGCGTTGGCCACTGGCTTTACAATGTCGATGCGGGGCGCCGGGCCCTGCGGGAAGCTGCTCCACGCCGCCGTGAGGGCCCGGCGCAGCGCTAGCGCGTCAAATCGCCCGGCTACGTATACGCTGGTCCGCTGGGCGCCGTACTGTGTCTTATAGAAATTCTGCGCTCGTTCCAGGGTCAGCGCATCGAGCTGGGCATCGGTGGGCAGGGGCCGGCCGTAGGGGTGGTTGCCGTAGATGGCCGCCGTGAATTTCTGGCGGGCCTGCACCCCGGGCTGGGCCCGGGCCAGCGCCATTTGCCGCTTCAGGTCGGTTTTCAGGCGCGGTACTTCCGAAGCCGGTAGGGTGGGGCGCTGCACCACTTCGGCCAGCAGAGCGGCCATCTCCGGCGCGTATTCCGACAGGCAAGAGGCCCACAGGCTGGTTTGGTCGGCTCCGACCGAGATGTTGAGCGTGCCGCCCATGCGGGCCACCCGCTCCGCGAGCTGCTGGGCCGTCATCGTGGCCGTACCCTCCTGCAGCAGCTTGCCCAGCAGGTCGGCTACGGCCACTTCGTCGGGGGCTTCGTGCACGTTGCCGGCTTGGATGGCTACCATCATCGTCACCTTGGGCACCTGGCCGTAGGGCACGAGCCGGGCCCGCAGGCCATTGTCCAAGGTGAATTCCTCTTTGGCGGGCAAGGCAAAATCGCGGGGCTGGCCGCCCGGGGGCGGGGCCTGTTTTGGGGCGGCGGGGGCGGTGGCCGCGGCCACCGCTTTGGCGACGCCGGCCGCGCGGGTGGGGGCGGGCTTGGCGACAGTATTGGCTTTTGCTTTGCCGGGGGCTTGTTGGGCGTGTGCTCCCGGTGCGGCCGTGGCAAGGAGGACGGCGCTGAGCAGCCCAAGTAGTAGCTTGTTCATGGCGATAGGAGGGGGCGGGCTAGCTCTTGGCCAGGGGGTTGATGGTGATGATGGTGCGGTTGCTCGGCCGCAGGTACTCTTTAATTGTCTGCTGCATCAGCGCTGGCGTCACCTTGCGAAACTCGCTCTCGATGCGGTTGATGCGGGCCGGATCGTTATCAAACAAGGCAAAAGCGGCCAGCAAATCGGCTCGCCCGAAGTTATCCGACCCGCTCACCTGGTCGTAGAACGCCGAGCGGATTTTTACCATCGCCAAGTCCATCGTGGCCTGGTCGATGCCGGTTTTGGCCAAGCGGTTGATCTCCTGGTCGAGCACGTGCACCACCGAATCGGCCCGCACGGTGGGGTCGTACACGAGGTTGCCCATCCACAGCATGGGGCCGTTGTAGTTGAACTGGTTGCCCAGGTCCGAGTTGATGCCGCCGCTCACGTTGTTGGTGTAGCCGCGCTTCTGCACCAGGGCTTGGTAGAGGCGGCTGTCGTTGCCTTGCAACAAAATCTGGTCGAGCATCACCAGGGCGTAGTACTCGGGCGTGTTGCGCTCGGGCATGTGGTAGGCAAAGGCTAGCGCGGGCTTGGTGGCCAGCTTGTCGTCTTGTACGAAGCGCTGCTCCTGCTCCTGCCGCGGCTCGCTCAGATCGGGCTTGGGCGGTTGCGGTGCGCTGGGAATGTTGCCGTAGTATTTCTGCACCCAGGCCTTGGCCTCGGCGGGCTCGAAGTCGCCCACCACGGCTAGCACGGCGTTGTTGGGAGCGTAGTAGGTTTTAAAAAAGTCCTTGGTGTCGGCCAGGTTGGCCGCGTCGAGATCTTTGAGGTCGCCGTAGAAGTTGTGCGCGTTGTTCCAGTTCTTGTTGGCCTTCTGGGGCATCAGCAGCCACGGGAAGCCGCCGTAGGGCTGGTTAAGCACGTTCACGCGCACCTCGCTTTTTACCACCCCCTGCTGGTTGGTCAGGTTGGCATTGGTGATGGCCAGGCCGCGCATCCGGTCGGCTTCGGCCCACAGAATAGTTTCGAGCTTGTGGGCCGGCACTACCTCGTAATAATTGGTGAAATCAAACCGCGTCGAGCCGTTCAATTCTCCGCCGTTTTTCTGAATCAGCCCGATGAACTCGTTTTTGCCCAGGTTCTGTGAGCCTTGGAACATGAGGTGCTCAAACAGGTGCGCAAAGCCCGTGCGATTGCGCGGCTCGGTGCGGAAGCCCACCGCGTAGTACGCCGCCACGGTCGCCGTGGGGGCCGTGTGGTCGGGCGAGAGCACCACCCGCAGCCCGTTGGGTAAGGTGTAGTACTCCACCGGAATCTGGAAAGTGGGGCCCGCCGGCGCTGCTGCCGCTGCCAGTACGGCACCAGCGGCCGAAGTTGCGGTCGGAACCGTCATCACGGCCGTGGCTTTGGGACTGCACGCGCCCAGGACCAGCGCCGCCACCGGAACCCACAGCCGGCCACGCCCAAATATCTTAAAATGTCTCATTGGAAAAAGGTGAGAAAGGGGAGAAATTGCATTCTATTTACACGACCCAAGTTGAGTAGCGCTGAAGTAGGGCTAAAAAGGTCTGCTCCGCTTGGGACAGGGTAGGTTTGAAGTATTCGACGCTTCGCTCCCCACCCTGCATCATGACGGAAAAGACCGTGGCAATGTACTGATTTGTTGACGATTTGCTCACCTAATGCCGCCCGGCGTTGGGGTCGGCACCGGACTCGCGCCAGCGTCTTGCCGACGTGGAACTGCTGGCCACGGCGCTGGTGGCGGCGCGCTACTTCGGCGGCAACCTGGCTTTGTCTCGTCCGGCTGTGGCCATGCAGGTTGTCCAATCCTGAAGGTTGATGTTGGGGTCTAAGCCGTCTTGTATACCTTGGGTTTCCAGTGCTTTTGCAACGGTTCGGTACTGGCGTGGGCGGCAGCCGGCCTAAGATTCAGCAACTCATATGGGGACGCAGGTGGTTGTCGTTACGCACGCTTTGCTCGACGGCACGGGCCGCTTCGTCAAAAGTGGTAAGCACCCGGTTTAGCCGGAAATCCGTTTTCAGGATGCCGTTGACGCGTTCGGCCACCGCATTTTCGTGGGGGTCGCCATGCTGCGTCATGTTGAGAGCAATCCCCGCTTGGCGGAGCCGCTGGATGGAGGAGAAGCTGCAGTACTGACTCTCTCGGTCTGAATGGTGAACCAGGGAGACCGGGTGAGGTTGCTCGCTTTGCAGGGCCATTTCTAACGCTTTCAACGAGCCCGTCTGCACCTTGCGCCGGTAGAGGTTCACCCAGTTGCGCAGGGTATAGCTGTTGTGGCCATCCAAGTCGGCCATTACGTGGCTGGGCTCTTCGCCCCCAAAGACGATGCGGAACGCCGCCGTTTCTTTGAATTGCTCGCTGTACTGAAAGCGCGGAAGTAGCGCGCGAATATGCGCTTCCATGAGACCGTCTTTAGGGCAAAAACTGTCAACCTATTTCAGAGCAAGACACTCGTTGAACGGTGGGTATGGAATCGACCCGGGGCGCGGGTTAGAGGGCCCCGCGGCAAATAGATACGAGGCAGAGCCCCGCGCCAGCCGCGTAATGTTGATCATCTATACACTATAATATATCGAGATAATTTATTATATTTACCACTTTCTGCTCATTTTCTGGACCACTTCCCCCATGAAAAATTCCTTAAGCCATGTAATGACCGATGACCAAGTGGTGGCTGAGGTCGTGATCATGCCCGTTCCAGCCGGCAATTGGGTCGAAGTGGTAACATTTTACACCACCACACTTAATCAAGAGCCCAACCCCAGCAGTCCGTCTGAGGCAGTTTTCAAGCTGCCGGACTTCGAACTGCACTTGACCAACGAAAACAGCCTCACCGATGACGGTACTAAGTTGCTGAACGTTAGAACGGTATATCAGCTGTACTTAGAAACATGTGATCCGAAAAATGTGGATGAACTTTACTTGAAATTACCCAAAAACGCTCAATCAAAAGAAGATCCGCACGACATCACGATCATCTCGTTGACTCAAGTCCCCATAAACTACCGGCTGGCCAGTGCCTCCTATAAATACAAAGAGCCTCACCTGACCGCGAACCTGCTGGTAGTGGGCGTGATTCACAATCCGAACTACCCGGGATAGCTGTGTCTTTGTCGGTGCGGTGGCCTTGCGGAGGGCCCCGCACTGTGGGTTTTCCACCTACTTGACTGCGTGCGTTGATGCGGCTGCTCAAGGCCGATTCTTTTGTGTTTTCAGATTTTAGAAATTTATAGTATAAAGTATGTTGATCTGATGCATTTACATTATCTTCTTGACCTTTAATCCCTTTTCTCATGGACCCGACCCAAGTCTCTGGAGTTCTATATGCGCCCGCGGCGAGCGGGTACGAAAAGGGTGGGGCCCATGCTCAACCGCACAATAAGCCCTTCTTTTTGCCATTCGACGCGGCCCTTGAGGGAACAATCGAGGCAAGATGGGGCGTGCGAGTTTCTGAGCAGCACCTTGCGAGGAACGAGGCGGCAAGCATCGATGAGGGGGGCGATGCCGAATCTCTTCCCGGTGCTGAGGGCAACGAAGAAGCCCCCGAAACAAACGACCAGCCAGAAGGGGAGTTTTCTGACCCGGACGGCCCTGAACAATCCGTGGGAAATCCGCCGGCCGATGAAAGAATAAAACCAGGGAAAGCTGAACTGGGAGCGTTGCGCCAAGCTCATAATCCGAACTTCCCAGGCTAAGAATGGGACTCCGCCGGGGCAACGGCACGGCGGAGCGGCTTGCGCGGCGCGCGGGCTTGTTTGGCGGTGATCCTGGGGGCCGGCGCAACTATTTATTATTTTCTTTCAGCCCGCGTGATCAGCAGGAGCGCCTGATGCTGGGCCCAGACCTTCAGCGCTTGCCAGCATGAAACTCCTCGTAGCTCTGCTGCTCCTGCACTTTGCGCTGCTTACCCTTCCCGCGCCGGGCCAAACGCCTAAGGCCGATAGCCTGCGCCAATTGCTGCGCACGCAGCCCCGGGCCGATACGAACCGCGTGCGCCGGCTACGGAAGCTGGCGCAGGAGCTGAGCGCAATGGATGCGCCGCAGGCCACTATGTTAAGTCGCGAGGGACTGGCCCTGGCCCGCCAGCTAAACGACCCCGTGGGCGAAGGCCAGGCCCTGCTAAGCTTGGCCAACCTGCACCGCCGGCAAGCCGACTACGGCCCCGCCCAGGCCTATGCGGAGCAGGCCCTGCGCCTGTTCGTACGCCGCGCGGATCGCAGGGGACAAGGAAAAGCGTGGCTACAGTTGAGCCTGATCGACGATTTGCGGGGCAACCCGGCCCCGGCCCTGGCGGCTGCGCTCAAAGGCTTGTCCCTGGCCGAACAGGCTGGTGATTTACAGACCCAGAAGCGTATACAGGTCGATATAGGCGACATATATCGTAAAATGGGCAATTACGATGAAGCTATTACGGTGCTACAGGCCGCTCTGAAGAGCGGGCAGCAGGCCGGCGACCACCAGCAGGTGCTCATGGCGCTGAGTGGATTGGGTGAATCGTTCCAGATGCTAAAAAAATGGCCGCAGGCCTTGGAGTACTACAGGCAGGCCTTGCAGCTGAGCAAACAGCTGGGCGACCCGGTGGGAGAAACGGAAAATGAAACCGGTTTGGCGGAGGTATACGGCCTGCAGGGCAACCAAGCCGAGGCGCTGGCCCATGGGCTGCGGGCCCGTCAGCTGGTGCGCACCACGCACGATAGCTACAACTTGCCCTTGGTGGAGCTAATGCTGGCCCGGGCGTATGTGCTTGTGCATCGGCCCGATAGTGCCTTGGTCCTGGCCCGCCACGCCTTGCAGCTCAGCCAGCAAACGCGCAGCAACGAGAGCATCCGCAGCGCCTACGATATTATGGCCCTCGCTTATGCGCAACGCGGCAGCTTTGCGCAGGCCTACCGCTACCGCAACCTGCAAATGGCGTACAACGACACGCTCTCAGGCAAGGATACCCAGCGCCGGACCAGCGCGCTGCGCTACGGCTACGAGTTGGACAAGAAGCAAACCCAGATTGCGCTGCTCACCAAAACCCGGCAGCTCCAGATTCAGACCAATGCCCGGCAGCGGCAGCAGCTGTACGGACTGCTGGCCGGATTGGGCGGGGTGCTGCTGGTGGCCGGGCTGTTGCTACGCAACATTTTCCTCAAGCAGCGGGCCAATCGTCATTTAAACGAGAAAAACGAGCAGATTGCGGCCCATCGCGACAACCTGGATCGTACGCTTACCGAGCTACAGTCTACGCAAGACCAACTGGTGCAGCGCGAGAAAATGGCCTCGCTGGGCGAGTTGACGGCGGGCGTGGCCCACGAGATACAAAACCCGCTGAACTTCGTCAACAACTTTGCTGACCTGAGCGTGGAGCTGGTGACCGAACTGACCGAAGCGCTGGTAACCGAGCCCTTGTCGGAGGCCGGTAAGGAGAACATCGAGCAACTGCTGCAGACCCTGACGCAGAACCAGGACAAGATTCATCAGCACGGCCGCCGTGCCGACCGCATCGTGAAGAGCATGCTGGAGCACTCGCGGACGAGCAGCGGCCAGCACGAAGCCACGGACCTGAACGCGCTGGCCCAGGAGTACCTGCGCTTGGCCTACCACGGCTGGCGGGCCAAAAATAAGGATTTTAACGCAACGCTTACCACCGATTTTGACCCCCGGCTGGGCCCCGTTCCGGCCGTGCCCCAGGACCTGAGCCGGGTGCTGCTGAACCTGCTCACCAATGCCTTCTACGCCGTGGCGGCCAAAAGTAAGCAAGCAGGCGAAACCTACCGCCCGGAAGTGTGCGTGCAAACGCGGCGGTTCGAAAACTCGGTCCAGATTCGGGTGCGCGACAACGGCAACGGCATCCCGGCGGCCATGCGCGAGAAGATTTTCCAGCCCTTTTTTACCACCAAGCCGTCGGGGGAAGGCACGGGCCTGGGGCTCTCGCTGAGCTACGACATCATCACCAAGGGCCACGGCGGCACCCTCGCCGTCGAGAGCCAGGAGGGCAAGTACACCGAGTTCACCATCTGCCTGCCGGTTGGCTCCGGAAGCGGCAACTGAATGCGCTGGTATTATTCATGTATTTAGTTAACTTAATTTTATATCTTTAAGGGCTTTCGATGTCCTCACCGTCGGCCGGGCCAGTACCATTCTTTTCAGAAGTGGAAAGGACGGGAATCTGGTCCTGCCGCGCAGCCCGCCGGGAGCGCCAAACAATGGAGATGCCGCTCGAACACCAGATTCCGCCGCGCTTCCGCTCCGGGAAGTGTGCCCAGCCGGTTGCCGCAGCCCCCACAGGGGCCCGCGCGGTAACCGGTGCTGGCTTGCTCCAGCGTCCTGCACGGCGCTGGGCGAGGCAGCTGCTGCACGGCGTGCTGCTGCTGGCCGGCGTTTTTTCGGCCGCGCTGGGCCTGAAAGGATTTCTGCTGCCCAATGGATTTATCGACGGCGGCGTGACGGGGATATCCTTGCTTATCAGCCAACTGACTGGGACTTCGCTGTCATTGCTGATTGTCGTGGTCAACGTGCCTTTCATTGCTTTGGGCTACTACCAACTCGGGCCCAAGTTCGCGCTCAAGACCTTGCTCACCATCCTGGCCCTGGCGGGGGCCGTGCTGGTGGTATCGCTACCGCCCCTCACGCACGATAAGCTATTGATTGCCGTTTTTGGCGGCTTCTTTCTCGGGGCTGGGTCGGGGCTGGCCATGCGCGGCGGGGGTGTGCTCGACGGCACCGAAATCCTGGCCCTGTACCTCACCCGCAAGCTGCCCGCCTCCATCGGCGACGTAGTGCTGATCATCAACGTCGTCATCTTTAGCGTGGCGGCGTGGCTGCTGTCGGTAGAAACGGCCCTATACTCCATCCTGGCGTATTTATCGGCGGCCAAAACCGTGGATTTTGTGCTGGTCGGAATTGAAGAATACACCAGCCTGACCGTCATTTCCTTCCATAGCACGGAAATCCGGCGGATGATAACCGACAAGCTGCGCCGCGGGGCCACCGTGTACGAGGTCACCCAGGGGTTCGGCGCGCACGGGCACCAGCACCTGAAAATCGAAGCCATTTTCACGGTTGTCACCCGCCTGGAAGTGGTCGGCCTAACGGACGAAATCCAGAAAATCGATCCGCACGCCTTCGTCGTCATGCAAAGCGTCAGCGACATGAGAGGCGGGCTGAAAAAAAAGCGGGCCCTGCGCTGACGGCTCCGGGGCCCGGCGCGGCACGCGTAGGACCCCGAAGTTTTTTAACCTGAAGAATTCTTATGGAAAAATGGCGCCGTTTTCTGGGGGTTCGGCCGGGCGAAACAAAGACGGTCGGGCTATTTTTTGCCCATAATTTTCTGCTCGGCACCGGCACTATCCTTGTGTACGTGGTGGCCAACGTGCTGCTGCTGGAAAAACATCCCGAACGCAACCTGCCCCTGGCCTACTGCGTGGGGGCCCTGGCCATGATGGGGGCCGGCCGGCTGTACGCCCACTACGAGCACCACCTGCTGCTGCGCAAGCTGGCCGTGCGGGCGCTGCTGGCGGCGGCGGTGCTCACGTTGGTGCTCGGGCTGCTGCTGCGTCTGGGGCCCTCTGTGGCGGCCGCCGTGGCCATCATGACCGGCTATCGCCTGATTTACCTGCTCACAAACCTGGAGTTTTGGGGCATGTCGGCCGTGGTGTTCAATGTGCGGCAGGGCCGGCGGCTATTCGGCGTCATCAGCTCCGGCGACCTGCCGGCTAAGGCCCTGGGGGCGGTGCTGACCGTTTTCGTGCACGCCCACAACCAGCTGTACCTGCTGCTGCTGGCGGCCTTCGGGATGTACCTGCTGGCGTTGCTCATTCAGCGGGCCACTTTCCGGTCGCGGGTGGTGACGGCCCGTCCGGGGTCGCCGCGCATGCCCCGCTCGGAACACTCGCCGCTTGTCCGACAGCTGCTGGGGAGCAGCCCGCTGGTGCGGGCCATGGGCGCCAGCCTGACGGCCCTGGCCGCGGTGGCCGTGGGCGTGGAATATTTCTTCTTCATAAACGTCAAGCAAAAGCTGCAGGAGCAGGCAACTGTGCTGCAGTACGTAGGCGGCGTGCTGGCCCTGACCTACCTGCTGGCGTTGCTGTTCAAGCTGCTCTTTTCGCGTTACGGCCTCGACCGGCTCGGCGTGCGGTGGGCCCTGGCGGTGCTGCCACTCACGGCCCTGGTCGGCATTGGGCTATTCGGGGTGCTGCAAGCGGCCCACGCCGGGCCCGTCGCCCAAATGGTTTATTTCGGCGGTCTTTACCTGGTGCTGGAAGTGCTGCGCCGCGCTCTGTTCGAGCCCGTTTTCCTGGTTTTGTTTCAGCCCCTGACGCCGCCCGAGCGCTTGGAAGGCCATACCCTCGCCAAAGGATTTTACGAGCCCCTGGGCCTGGGTGCGGGCGGTCTGCTGCTGCTGGCTTTGCACCGGGCCCCCGCGCTCAACCAGTGGGTGCCGTTTGTGTGGATGGGGCTGCTGCTGCTGGGGTCCCTGTTTTTGTTGCAGCGCACCTACTGGAAATACATCGACGAGCTAAAGGGGGCGCTGGGCCTGCGCTTCACGCCAAGCCCGCCACCGGACGCTTTCCCCGTGGCTCAACCCGCGGCGGACAACGGTGCAGCCGGCCCGGACGCGGAAGAGGTCATCCAAGCCATCGAGCGCTTGCAGGAAGCCGGGCCCGCGGCGCTGTTCGAACACGCCGACGGCTTGCTGAACCACCCGGACGGCCGGGTGCGGATCCGGGTGCTGAGCCTGCTGGGGCCCTGCACCAACCCCGCGCTGCTGCGCCGGATGGCTCTCGGCGACCCCGAGCCCGCGCTGCGGGAAATGGCCGGCCGCTGGGCCAGCCAGCGTCCCGGCACCGACGACCTGCTCCGGCACCCGGACCCGGCCGTGCGCCAAGGGGCTATCCGGGGCCGGCTGGAGGTGGCCCCCGCCGATGCCGAGGCGCTGGCCAGCCTGGCTGCCGCCGTGGCTTCGGCCGAAATCGGCCCTCGCCTTGTGGCCTTGGGATTGATCAGATTTCTGTCCCCGGAGCAGCAGGTGGCGGTGGTAACGGCCGGCCTGCACGGGCCCGAGCCGGCGCTGGTGCAGGCGGCCGTGCAGGCGGCGGCCGCTGTCCCCAGCCATGCGCTCATCGCGCAGCTCATCGACTTGCTGGGCGTCAAAGCCGCGCATCAGTCAGCGACCAGTGGCTTGGTTGGGCTCGGGGACGCGGCTTTGCCCCAGCTGCAGGAAGCACTGGCGCAGGAAACCGACGGCCAGCGCCTGCAAAGCCTAGCCCAGGTGTGCGCCCGCCTGGCCACGCCCGCCGCCCGGCAGCTGCTGGTGGAAGCAGCCCGGACTGACCACCTGTCCAAGCGCGCCGCCGCGCTGCGGGCCCTCGGCCGCTTCGCCACGGTACCCGCCGACGCGCCGCTGTTCCAACGCCTCGTGGAAGAGGAGCTGCGGCTGGCCCAGCACTTGCTGCACGGCATGGCCGCGGCCAACACCGAGCTGCGGACGGCTCTGCGCTACGAGCTGCGCAAGGGCCAGCAGCGCCTGTTCGGTTTGCTGCTGCAGGTGTACGAGCGGCAGCCCATGCTCGACGCCCAGCGTGGCGCGGCGCACACGGCCGGCGAGCGGCAGGCCAACGCCCTGGAAATCCTGGATAACCTGATTCCCCGGCCGCTGTACCAAGGGCTCCAGGCCATGCTGGACGTGGGCCGGCTCAGCGACAAAGTGCTGACGTTCGACGGCTTGCTGGGGCCACCCAAATCGACGGAGTCCATTCAGAGCACCATCGTCCGCCAGGGCCCGGCCGCTTTCTCGGCCTGGACGATCGGCGTGGCCCTGCGGCAGTGGCACGCCCAACCGGTCACCGTGGCGCACCTTTACCCACACCTGTTAGCTACCAGCCCGATCGTGCAAGAGGCGGCCAGGGCCGTGCTGCGGCAGTTGCCTACGCTGCGCCCCGCCGCCTACGACCACCTCCTCACACTGCACCCTTCCCTCGACTCCCTGCTTATGACTACTACCCCGGTCCCCACATCCTGCGCTTCGGCGCGGGAGCGCGTGCTGCTGCTAAAAGGCACCGCGTTGTTTGCCGAAACCCCCGAAAACGTGCTTGCCACCATCGTGGCGATTATGAAGGAAGTCTCATTCGCGCCGGAACAGGAAATCTTCGCCAAAGGCAGCCTCGGCACCTCGCTGTTCATCGTCTGCGACGGCGAGGTGGGCATCTTCGACGGGCCGCGCCGGCTGACGACCTTCCGCAAAGGCGATTTTTTCGGGGAATTGGCCCTGCTCGACGCGGAAGCCCGCTCGGCCTCGGCGGTGGCGCTGGGGCCAGTGGTGGCGTTTCGAATCGACCAAGAAGACTTTTACGACGTGATGGAGGAGTGCACGGAAGTGGTGCGCAACATCATGCGGGTGCTCTGCCAGCGCCTGCGCCGGCAAAACGAAATGATGGCCTCCGTGGTGCCGGCCTGAAGGGCTCAAGCTTAAGCAACCACTTCGTAAATCATGACGGGCCGCACCTTGTGCTTCAAGCTAACTTCTTTGAGCGGCTGGCACTGAAATGCTTCCTTCACCAGCTGGTAAACGGTTTCAGTGATGATGATCTGTCCCGGATGCGCAATGGACTGCAGACGCTGGCTGACGTTCACCGCGTCGCCAATCACTGTGTAGTCGAACCGCTTTAGGGAAGCGGAGCCGATGTTGCCGGACACCATTTCGCCGGAATTGATGCCGATGGACAGCTCCGGCCGGTAGGTTCCGCCGTCGGGCAGGATGGTCTGGTTGGCTTGCACCGCGGTGCGCACGGCCAGGGCCGCGTCCACGGCCCGGTCCAGGTGAAACTCGCCGCGGAACACGGCCATGATGGCATCGCCGATGAACTTGTCGACGTAGCCGCCCTGCGCGATAATCTCCTTCACTGCCTGGTCGAAGTAAGTGTTGAGCAGCGTTACCACTTCCGGGGGCAGCAGCACCTCGGCCAGGGCCGTGAAACCGCAGATATCGATGAATACAACAGTAGCAGTCACTATCTCGCTGGCTTGCAGTGTGTTTATGAAGCCTGGGCGGGCCATCACGTTGAGGACGGACTCGTCGACGAACATGCGCAGGATGTTGTTTTCCTGGATGGCCCGGATTGTTTGGCGCAGCTGCGCCACGTGCAGGGCCGCTTTGTCAATGGTCAGTTCCAGGTCGGCAAAGTCGACGGGTTTGCACACGAAATCGAATGCGCCCCGGTTCATGGCGGTGCGGATATTTTCCATATCGCCGTACGCCGACACCATGACGGCTTTCACCACCGGGTTGGCGGCGGGCAGCTTCGTGAGGAGCGTCAGCCCGTCCATCACGGGCATGTTGATGTCGCTGAGCACGATGTCGATGTCGGTAAAATCGCTCAGCCGGGTAAGGGCTTCCTCGCCGTTGTGGGCAAACTTGAACTCGTAGAGGCCTTCCCGGATCTTACGCCGAAATTTCTGCTTGATGAGCAGCTCCAGATCTGCCTCGTCGTCCACCACCAGTATCTTCGTTTTCATGGCTTGGCTGTCAGGCTTCTTTCAGGGGAATAAATTTCTGCCGCAGCGCGGCAAAAGCGAGCGGCTTGGTTAGGAAGTCGTTGGCTCCCAGACTCATGGCCTTACGGTAGTTCTCCGCGTCACCGTACGCCGTGATCATCATCACCGTGGGCGGCGGACTGGAATGGTCTTGCTTGATGCGCCGCAGCAGCTCCAGCCCGCTCATGCCCGGCATGTTGATGTCGGATAAGATGAGTACGATTTCCGAATAGTGTTGCGCCTGCTGCAAGTACGCCAAGGCTTCTTCGCCCGAATAGGCGAACGTAAAGGAGAGGGCCCCGCTGCGGATTTCGTGGCGGAAGCGCTGCTCAAACAGCAGCCGCACGTCCACTTCGTCGTCAACCACCAGAATTTTTATCATAGCAGGGAAGAAGTTTGGCGTTGCGCCAGCCCCGCCTAGGTACGGGCGTCAGCGGCGAGCATTTCTGTGACAATATCGTTATTCCACAATGAACATTGATCGGGGCCCCCGCCCATGGCTCGGGCCGCCGTCCTGGTCGGCCTGGCATGGGCAGGGATGAAATAAATATTGGGGTAATAAAGAAGTCTCTGCCGCCGTAGCAAAGGCTTCTTTACTGCCCCAATACGGAGCAAAAATTGGTTTTAGGCTATTCCCTGACTAGGCGCTGGCTGAGCTTGGTCCCGGGCCTGCGCACCACTAGCAGGTAAGTGCCGGGGCCAAGCCGGTGAGCGGTAGCACTTGGTGGCCGGTGGCGTTCACCTGCGTTACCTGGTAGCTGTCGGCGTGTAACTGTAGCGGCCGTCAGCCTTGAGGACCACCGTGCCGTGCGCGGGGGCCGCCACCAACTGAGCGTTAAAGTCGGTATTGACCAAGTTGGCCGGGTTGGCACCGTTGAGGACGACGTTGCCCGACTTGGTGGCGTTCGTCGGCACCTCGTTGCCGTCGCTGCTGGTCACGAAAAAGTCGGCTACCATCACGTTGACGGCCATTGTGGTTTGGTCGGGGGCCGTGCCGCCGTCATGCGGAGTGCTGGTGGCCACGGTGCTGGTCGGCGAGTAGGGGCCCAGCACGGTGGGAGCGGGGGAGCTGAACTTGAAGGTCGTGGTGCTATCGCTGCCAAGGATAGGCACCGGCTGGAACGTGATGGTGTTGAGACCCCTGTTGTAAAAAGTCGTGCCGGACAAGGCGGCTCGCTGCGCTGCCGTGAGGGTGGCCCCCGCGGGCAGGGCCACCGCCCGCGTAACGTTGGCCTGGGGTCCGCTGTTACTAAAAGTGACCGTGTAACCGCCCGACTGCCCGCTCGCTCCGAGCATGGTGGGACCCGTCAGGGTGGCCCTGATGTCGGCTCTGCTCAACATCAGGGCCACATCGTCGGTGCCGAAGTCGTTGTCGGGGCCGTCCTGGTTCAGGTCTCGCAGGCGCAGCGTGAACCTGATGCTGTTGCCCGGGTTTCCTTGCACGCTGAGGCGCCGCCAGGTACCGGCCCCGTCGGAATTGACGGCCGGCACGCCCACGTCTACTTCATCGGCCGACGCCTAGGTTTGGGCTTTACTGGCGTTTGCAGTGGTGTTCATTAGCCAGAACGAGAAGGCGTAGTAGCGGTCCGGCGTCAGGTCTGTCACCGTTTGTTCCCAAATCGTTTTCGCTGGGGCAGAAGGAGCGGTTGTGGCCCCGGCTACGATACCGGGCTGGCGTAGACGCATAGGCCCTTCACGGCGGTCCGGGCTAGTGGTCTAGCTGCTTGCGTACCGGCCCTTGCCCCGGCCCTTGAAGAGCTTGCCGTCGAATTTGGTGCGGTACTTACCCGAAGCTTCGGCGTCGGCAGGGCGGTTGCGGCTACGCACGGCCTGCCAGCCCAGGCCGAATGCCAGCACGGCCACACCCACCGCCTGTTGCGCGGGGGTAAGGCGGCGTACGCGGTCGGCTACTTGGTTGCCCAGGCCGCGCACCGATTGCGGCACTGAGCCTAAAAGGCGGTTCAATTTCGCGTTTTTGAGCCACTGCTGGCCTTGAGCCACGGTTTCATCAAGGAGGTGGTCGGCTGCTGCGGGAACGGCGGCAGTGAGGGCGGCCACGGGCACGGCTAGGGCGGAATTGGAGTGTGAATTGGAACGCATGGGGAATGACAAGTGGAAAAGGTAAAAAAAAGCCGCTAGGCAAGACACCGTTATTCGCAAACCGCGGCTGGAAGTTGCCAGCCTGCCAACTTTTCGGCTCGTTTGAGCCCAGGGCTCTGGCTACGACTGAACAGTAAGCCCGCGCAGCGGTTCTGCCTTCGGCTTCCCGCTTTTAACCTTCAGCTTTTCCAATGGGCCGTTTTCAAGATAAAGTTTGCCTCGTCACCGGGGCCACATCAGGCATCGGCCGGGCCACCGCCGTGCGACTCGCCAGCGAAGGCGGCCTCGTGGCCGCTTTGGGCCGTAACGAGCAGGAAGGCAAATCGCTGATGGCCGAAATAAAAAAAGCGGGCGGCCAAGTACTGTTCATCAAAGCTGACGTGGGCACCGACGCCGACCTGGTGGCCGCCGTGACCAAAACCCTGGCCAAGTGGAAGCGCATCGACGTGCTGGTGAGCGACGCCGCCATGATGACGTTCAAACCTTTACTGGAGCTCGACCCCGCCGACTGGGACCGGGTGATGAACGTGAACCTGCGGGCGCTCTTTCGGCTCTGCCAGCTGTGCCTGCCGCACATGCAGGGCGGGGCCGTGGTGGCCGTTAGCTCGGTTCACGCTTTCCAGACCACCCCCAACGTAGTGCCCTACGCTGCCAGCAAAGGCGGTATGGAAGCCCTCGTGCGCGGCCTCAGCCTGGAAATTTCTCACACTCATGCCCGCATCAACGCGGTGGCCCCCGGGGCCGTCGAAACGCCCATGCTCCGCGACAATCCCAACGTGAAGAGCGGGGCCGAACAAATAACCGGTCAAGTGGGCACGCCCGAAGAGTTGGCCGCTGCCATCTGCTTCTTGGCCTCGGCCGAAGCCAGCTTCATCAACGGCACCACACTGGTGGTGGACGGGGGGCGCCTAGCGCAGCTCTGATGAACGTGCGCCCGGCGGGGCGCCGATCACGCGCGCAAGCGAAAAGCCCCGGCTGGCCAGCTTGTCCTCACCCAAATCTTAACTGCGAAAGCGCCGGCCGGTAGGCCGGCGCTTTGCTGTTTCTTGGGCGTAGTCTGGGGAATGAGTATTTCGCAGCACTTCTGTGGTGCCTGCCAGTAGGCGCAGGCCCCCTTTGGCAGCGTACCGCCCGGGGATGTGCGCCGTAGCCGGCGCGCGTGTCCATTTGGCCGCCGGCTGGGCCCGCCCGCCCGGGGCCGGTACTCCTCGTCTGGGGGCCGGCCCGGCCTACGCCGGCAAGGCCGCCTGCCAGCGGTTGGGCGGGGTGGTCGCTCTGATGCCTTGCAAGGACCACCCCGCCACCCGGTGCAGCAGCTGTAGCTGCAAGTGGGCTTCTATTTGCTGCCAGCGGACACGACTCAGTTGCGCTGGGCCCCGGCCACGGTCCGCCGGGCCGGTTGGGGGCCGATCGGGGCGGGGGCTAGCGGGGAGCGGGGAGTGCTGCGGCACTCGGTGGCCGCCGCCCACTGGCCGGCGGCCGGGAAAGCGCGCCCCCACGGTGGTCCCCGGCCCTGGCAGGGGCGCGCGTACGAGGCCGCGCCCGCAGGTGAGCCACCGCCCCCTGCTGGCCTTGCGGGCTCCGCAATGGCCAGGGACCAGCGTCGGCAAGCGCGCGCCGGTGGTCGCCAGCGCGGGATGGGTATGGGAGCCGGGCGGCCAGCTGGAGGGGCGGCTGCTGTGCGACGACGCAGCAGAAACCTGTGCCCAGGCCCGGGAGTGGGTTCGGCAATGCGCCCGTCGCTGGTTTGTCGAGGACTTCCACAAGGTCCTGAAAACGGGCCTGGAAGCGGAGCGCCTGCAATGGCCCCAGGTCCCGCGCCTGTTCACGGCCGCGGCCCTGCCCAGCGCGGTGGCCCCGGTGGGCCCGCACGAACACAGCTGCCAGCAGCCCCACGCGTCAGCCGAAACGGCAGGGCCTCAACCGGCTGTTTATACGTCCTGCGGAGCCAGCGAGTCCGGCCTATCCAACCCGTGCGGGACGTATCCTATGCCCTGGCCGGACCGGGTGGGCACCTGGGTCTTGCCGGCGATGGACCACTTGGCTGGCAGACGCTCTGGCTGGGACTGGTGAGCCTGCGCTACCTGGTTGAGGACGTGCGCTTGGCTGCCTAACTGCCGCTGAACGAGCACTAATAAAAGCGCCGGCCGGTAGGCCGACGCTTTCGCAGTTAAGATCTGGGTAAGGACAAGCTGGCCAGCCGGGGCTTGTTCAGGCTTGGCCTGGCTCTTGGGCTTGCACGACCCGCCGGGCTTCATCCCGCGCTTCCTCCTCATATTTATTAGCATAGTACCCTACTCGTGCCGACTCCACCAAGTAGCGGTAGAGGAAGGGCAGCAGGCCTTGCTCGCGGTACTGGCGCAGGTGCACCCGCTCGTGAGCCACCCACTCGGGCTCGGCCAGGAACTCGGCGCGGGTGGCGCCACTCAGATGAACCGTGCGCCCGATGACCATGGCCACTCGCGCGTTGCCCCCCAGTACGAAGCGGGCCACGCGGGCCAATGGCGAGTTGACCCAAGTACGGAGCGGCGCGTCAGGCATAATGAGAATAGTTAAAAAATCGCTAGCCGCCATATACGGTGTAACATTATGGCCGGTTGTAGTAATTCGTATGACTATTACCTTAAAAACTAGAGTTTTATAAATAAAAGCCATTTTCTTAGGTTTTCCGGGCTCGACGGTATCAAAAATTTGCCTTAGTTTTACCTAGCGATGAATAGCAATATTTTAAGATAATCTGCTTCGCTGCTTTGCTTTACTACCTCGTCTCTGGCCACCTGTGGCCCTGCCTATCGCCTAAGAAACTGCTTTCTGCCGGTGCTTCCGCCCCTCTCGGAACCCGGGTTTATCCACCCTACGACGGACAATGAAAAACCGCATCCTCTATTGCCTTGCCGCTGCCTCCTTAGTGCTTTCCTTCTGCTTTGAGCGCGTTCCTGATGCTTCGCTCACGCCCCGCGCCCTCGATGCGCCGGCCGTGGCCGAAGCATCGCTGCTTTCGGGCCTGATGGGCAAGCCCAAGACCCCAGCGGCCTCGACCGGTTCGCTCGAATCAGCTGCCCGCGACTCGCTTGCTTATGGCTACTACGCCCAAACGCTTGGCCTGACGCTGGCCCACACCGAAAATAAGGGCCTGCTGCAGACCGTAACGGATTGGATCGGCACGCCATACCGCTTCGGGGCCAACTCGCGCCACGGCACCGACTGCTCGGGTTTTGTGACCCGCGTGTTCAGTGAGGTGTATGGCATCGTGCTGCAACGTAGCTCACGCTCGATGTTCGGGACCGTGCAGCACGTGGCCAAGGCTAATATGCAAACCGGCGACTTAGTCTTCTTTCGCCACGGCCACGGGGCCATTTACCACGTAGGTATCTACTTGAAAGACGGTAAGTTTGCCCATGCGGCTTGCAATGGCGGGGTGCGGGTTAGCTCCCTCGACGAGGCCTACTACCACCGCAACTTTTACGCCGCAGGCCGCGTGCTCGCCGCCGCCCGCGCCGACGCTGCGCTCACCGAAGCGGTGTCCACGACTGCCGAAATGGTTCCTTCTGCTGAGTAGCCGCCGATTGGCCGTTCCCATTCCAAAAAGTCCCGCCCCTGTGCGGGACTTTTTTTGGAGCGGCGGCTATGCAGCCGAACCCGGCCACCGTGCAAGGTGTATAACAAGGGCCCGGCTCCGTAAGGGCCCCTGTTTTTTCTTTCGCTGATTTTTCTCTTTATGCCTGCTTCCACCCCTCCCTCCGGTGCCGACGTGGCCAGTTCGGTCCTGTTCAAAAAATTTCTGGCCAAAGCTGAGAACTATTTGCGGCAGCCCATGCTGCTCAAGAAGCTGTTGACCGATGCCTACACCAAGGCTCAGCAGAAAAACGAATTGGGCAGCCTCGCCTACGAGGCTTGGACGACCTTGCAAACGCTGTTCCGCCTCATTCGGGCGGCCGTATCGGGCGAGTACACGGGCGTGCCTACTAGTACGGTGCTGGCCGCGGTGGCCGTGCTGATCTACTTTATTAGCCCCATCGACCTAATTCCCGACTTCATTCCAGTAGTGGGCCTGCTTGACGACGTGGCCTTGGTGGCGTGGTTCTCGCTGACCATCAAAACCGAAATCGACAAGTTCCACGAGTGGGAGCTGACCCGGCCCCGGGCCGTCACCGGCACGCCGGCGCCCACCGGTGCAGGTGGGAGCGACGACCTAGTGCGCGCGCCCGAATCGGCTAAGAACAGCGGCCTTGACCCGGCCACGCGCCCCGATGTAGCTACCAATACCACCGACAGTAGCCGCGACACTGCAGACACTGCAGACACTGACACTGGCGGCAACGTGCGGTAAAACAGCATTGGTCAAGCGTGTTCCTTACAGACCAAAAGCCCCGAAACGCAAGTTTTGGGGCTTTTTAATGGCTGTACACCGCTGGTTAGGCGGCAGCGTGGTCGCGCACGAAGCGCACAAAGTCGCCTACTGTATACAGGGGCACCTCGTCGGGGATAACGATGTGGAAGCTGCGTTCCAACTCTAAAATAATGTCTACCACGTCAACCGTATCGAAACGCAGGTCGCGGGCCAGGCTGGCTGTTTTGCGCACGCGCGACGCCCGGATGGCCTTCCGCTTGCTAATAATGCGGAAAACTTGCTGCTCGATGGAAGCTGCGGGGAGGGCGACGGTAGTGGATAAGTACATTTTTTTGCAGCGGATGCTTGAAAGTAGGATGTAAAAACGTTGCCGAGCAAACGACAACCGGGCAATAAACGCATTCCGCTGAGGGATAAAATCGACGAAATGCGTTTATCAATCGAAATAATAGGTTGAAAACAGGATGAAAACTTAGATCAGCACCGCTGGGGTAGCTGCTTCTACCTCCTCGCGGTCGGCCACGCGGGCCTTAGCGGCGGGAATATTGGGACCGGCAGACCCGGCAATTTTGGCTTTGAGCGTCTCGGTGAGCAAATACATCACCGGGACCACTACCAGGGTGACGACCGTTGCAAACGACAGGCCAAAAATTATCGTCCAGGCCAGCGGGCCCCAGAAAACTACCGATTCGCCGCCAATGAAGAAGTGCGGGTGGCCTGAGTTGAACAGCTCATAGAAGTCAATATTGAGGCCGATGGCCAGCGGAATCAGGCCCAGAATGGCGGCCGTGGCCGTCAGAATCACGGGGTTGAGGCGGGTGCGGCCAGCTAGTACAATGGCTTCGCGCAGAGGCATGCCCTGGGTCCGCAGCATGTCGGTGAATTCGACGAGCAGGATGCCGTTCTTCACTACGATGCCGGCCAGGGCGATGATGCCCACGCCCGTCATCACGATGCTCACGTTCATGCCCGTGATGGCCAGGCCCAGCATCACGCCAATCACGGAGAGAATCACTTCTGACAGGATAATGAGCGGCTTGCTAACCGAATTGAACTGCGTAACGAGTACTAAGAAAATAAGCGCCAGGGCCCCCACGGCCGCAATGCCGAGGAAGTTAGCCGTTTCCTGTTGGTCTTCCTGGGCCCCGCCCATGCGGATGGTGTAGCCCGGCGGCGTGGGGAAGCGCTTGAGAGCCTGCTCGATTTTCGCCACCACGTCGGGCCCCGTGAAGCCGTTGAGTACGTTGGACGAGATGGTGATGAGGCGGTGTGTGTCCTTGCGCTTGATACCGCCGTAGGTGGTGCTGTATTTGATATCAGCCACCGACGACACGGGCACCTGGCGCACCGTGCCGGTGGCGTCGCGGAAGGTGAGCGGCGCGTTCAGGATGGCGTCCATGTTGTCGCGGTAGGGCTTGGCATAACGTACCTGAATCGGGTACTCGTCGTCAGCGGTCTTAAATTTGCTGGCCTCGAAGCCGTAGATGGCCGTGCGTACTTCCTGCCCAATTTGGGCCGTGCTGATGCCTTCGCGGTTGGCCCGCACGCGGTTGATGTTGACGGCGATTTCGGGGTTGCGGTCTTCTAGGTTGGAGCGCAACTGCTCGACGCCGCCAATTTTGAGCGAGTCCACGTAGCGGATGACCTTTTTGGAGAGCTCGGCTAGGGCTGGATAGTTGTCGCCCGCCACCTCAATGGCAATGGGCTTGCCCACCGGGGGGCCCGCCGCTTCCTGGTCCACGGCAATCTCGGCCCCCGGAATGCCCTTCACTACTTCCCGGATTTTATCCATGTAGGTAGACGTAACGGGCCCCTTGCGCTCGCTGAACTCCTTGAAAGCCACGGCTACCTTGGCCATGTTCGACTGTGACACGCCGCTAGCGGTGGCCTCGCTGGGGTCGCCGGCGGCGATGGCCACGTTGCTGATGACCGATTCCACGTCGGGGTTGTGCTGGCCGATGACGCCGTAGATGCGCTTCTCCAGCACCCGCGCGATGGAGTCGGTCAGCTCCACCCGTGTGCCCACCGGCATTTTTAGGTAGGTGTAGATGAACTTGGGGTCGCCTTTCGGGAAGAAATCAACCTTGGGGCTGCGTGTCTTCACGGCAAAAACCGACAGCACGAACAGCACCACCAGCCCGGCCATGATGGCCCCCTGCCGCCACAGCGAGCTGCCGCCTACGGCGGCCCGCACCAAGCGGGCGTAGGCATTCTGGAAAGCCGGCAGCATCCGCGTTTGGAAGTAGGCGATACCTTTGATGAACACGTATTTATCAAGGAAGCACAGCGCGATGATGGTCAGGAATAAGTTGCCAACAAACGTGGAGCCTGCCACATAGCCGATTACCGCAATCCCGAGCAACGTGCCCATGGCAATGAGGAAGCCACGCGTCATGCGGGGCCGTTGGGCGTCTTCGGCCGAGTGGTCTTCGCGCTCCATGAAGCTCACGGCGAACACTGGGTTCATGATAAACGCCACGATGAGCGATGACATCAGCGTGAGAATTAGCGTAACGGGCAAGTAGAACATGAACGAGCCCACGATGCCGGGCCAGAACATGAGCGGCACGAACGGGGCCACTGTAGTGAGCGTGCCCGCCAGCACCGGCACAAACACCTCGCCGGCCGCGAACTTGGCGGCCTTAGCGGTGGTCAACTCGGGGTGCTCGTGGAGCAGGCGGTGGGTGTTTTCGATGACCACAATGGCGTCGTCCACCACAATGCCCAGGGCCAGCAAAAAGGCGAAGAGCACAATCATGTTCAGCGAAAAGACGACCACGGGCAGCATCACGAACGCCAGGAACATCGAGTGCGGCACCGACAGGCCCACGAACAGAGCGTTGGTGGTGCCCATGAAGAACATGAGGATCAG
>JANPOR010000170.1:0-6890 GCA_031428075.1 Hymenobacter sp.
ACAGCGACGACGACGGCGGCGAACCCCACGACCCCGGCCTGCCCGACTTAGACCTTCCCCCCGGCATCTCGCGGCCCATTAATGACTGGGAACCCGACCACAACCGCCCCCGCGTGGGAGTCTAGCCTTTTTTTTATAATGTGGAAATGTAGAGAGATGAGAATTAAATGATGCGCTATTACCTAATTCTCACCTCTCTACACTTCCACATTAATTTTCAAAATACCTCGCCAACGTTGAACGACAGGCTGCTAGAGCCCTGAATGCCACGGGCGTAGTCGATGGCTAGGTTGGTGCGCGATACTTTATTGAGGTTTAGGCGCAGCCCCACGCCGACGGCCGGGGCCACTTTATCAAAACGTTTGGCGATGGTCTCATCGGGTATCTGGGCGTCTTCCGACACAGCTTGGGCGTTGGCAAACACCACGCCGCCCAGCAGCCGATTGCGAGTGATGCCGAAGCGGTACTCGCTCTCCAAATACAGTAGGTTTTTGCCCCGAAACCGGCCCTGGATGTAGCCTCGGCCTAGGTTGCTGTACATATCCCAGCCGGTGCTGGGCAGGTCCAGAAATGGCGGGGTCCCGCCCAACGTCAGGGCATTGTACGACCAGAAGGCCAGTACGTTGGCCGAGCGGCGGCTGGGGCGGAGATAGGCGCGGCCCTCGAGTAGCAACGACTCGAAGTTAGTGTTGCTGCCCAGCGCCAAGCGGTTGGTCCGAAACACGGCACTGAGGTAGACTCCACGCAAGGGGTTAATGGCGTTAGTTCGGCTGTCGTAAAGCACGCTGACGGCGGGGCCCACCGACAAGGAGCGGCCCCGTACGCCGGTGTGGTAGTGCGAAATGATCCCGACCTCGCGCCGGCCGTTGCGGCTCAAGATGTTCCAATGATCGTCGAGCTGCACGCCCAGGCCGGCGTAGAGGTTGGGGGCCAAGCGGCGCAGCACGCTCTGATGTACACGCAGGTAATCGTAATCCATCGTCACCACCTGCTCGGTGGTGCTGGTGTGCATGCCCAGGCCATAGGTGCTTTGGGGGTAGTGCATGAGGCGCAAGTCGCCGAGCAGATTCCAGCGGTTGCCGGGCGCCCACAGCGACGACGTAACCGTGAAAATAGCCTGCTCGTGGGCCGTGTAGATGAGGGAGCCCAGCACCGTCGACATATTGGCCAGGGGCGCTCGGAAGGCCACGTCGGCCGCCACCTCCACCAGCCCGCCGGTTTGCTGCGAGTAGCCCACCGCCGGCAGCACCGCCACAAATTTGCCGCCCTGCGCCAGAGCCAGCGAATCGTGCGGGGCCAAGCGCAAGCGCACTATCACGGCATTGAGCATATCCACCACGTCGGCAGGCGGGGCGGGGCGGCGGGGTGCGGCGGCAGGCCGGAGGCTGTCGGCAGGCACAATTGGCTGGGCCGCGGCCATGGCTGCGCGCAGCAGCAAGCCCAGCAATAAGCAATACCTAACGCAGAACGTCACCACGGTAATAATTAGTAGAAAATAGCCAAGTATGAAAGGGCTGCTTTCAGCTCAGCCCACCGCCACCGCACTAGGCTCAACGCCAAGCCCCGGGCACGAAAAACCGCCACAGGCGGCCGTTGACTCTCACCCCACTTCGATGTCGTAGCCCGCCGCAAAGATCTGGCTGGGGCCCAGCGTGAGGATGCCTTCTTTCTCGCGCAGCTCCTGCGGCGGGCCTACAGGGCTGGCGATGCCGTGCCAGGGCTCGATGCACACGAACGCCGCGCCGGGGCCCTTGGTCCAGAGGCCCAGGTAAGGAAAGCCGTCGAAGCGCAGCCGCACGAAGTGCGACGAACCGTGCGCCCGCAGGGCCAGGCGCGTAAAATCGTAGTGCTCGAACACCAACGCGTCGTCCGCAAACAGCTCATACGTGAGCGGCAGCGTCGTTTGCTGGCGCAGCACGGACGCGGTTTCGCCGGTGCGTAGGCCCCCGCGCAGCAGGTGGCGGTCGAGTGTCACGGCGTGGTCAAACTCGAAGTAATAATCCTCGAACCGCTCGCCTACCGGTTGCAGCGGGCAGCGGAACGCCGGGTGCGCGCCGATGCTGAACAACAGGTCTCCTGGGGCCCCGGCGGGATTGCGCACTTCCCAGCGCACGGCCAGGGTGGCGGCGCACAAGGTGTAAGTGATGGTCAGCTCGAAAGCAAAGGGATAGGCAGCGCGGGTTTCAGCCGAGTCCGCCAGGCAGAACGCCAACTCATCGGCCGTGTGGCGCAGCACGGCAAACTCCGCGTCGCGGGCGAAGCCATGCTGGCCCAGGCGATAGGGCCGGCCCTGGTGCAAGTAGGTATCGTCGGGCAGGCGCCCCACGATGGGGAAGAGCACCGGGGCGTGGCGGCCCCACACGGCGGGGTCGGCGGCCCACACATACTCCAGGCCGGTGGCGGGCACGGCGAGGCTGGTCAGCTCGGCGCCGCGGGCGGCGAAAGCGGCGCGGCAGTGGTCGTTGGCAAGGACAAGGTCGGGCATGGGTATGGGCGCGGGTAGGATAGGGTAGGCAAGTGTTTGGTGCCCCCTAAGCTACGGCCAAGGCACTTCGCCCAGCAGCGCATCGACCAGGAGCCGGGCTTCGGCAAAGCGCCGCGCTGGGGGGCCCCAGATTTCGGCGAAGTTGATCCGGGCGGCGGTCAGCTCGCCCCGAAATAAGTTATAGAAATGCTGGCGCAGGTGCGGGTGTTCGCGCAGCGGGTCGGGCTCCCATGGCACGTCCACGCCCATGAGCAGTACTAGGTCGTAGCGCGGCTGCGCCACGCGCCGGGCAATCCAGTCGGGGCAGTGGCCGAAGGCGTGCTCGGCCCAGATTTTAATCACTAGCGGGTCGGTATCGCAAAATAAGATGTTGCACGTGGCGGCGGCCTCTTCCTCGGCGGCCAGCTGGCCGCAGGCAATAGCTTCGAGGTCGGCCAGTGCATAGGGCGGAGGGCGGCCGGCGAGGTACGCACGGGCATATTCGGGCACCCAGCGCGTGTGGTAGTGGGCGGCCAGCTGCTGGCTCAACGTCGATTTGCCCGTCGATTCCGGGCCGGTCAGCGCGATACGGAGCATAGGCAGTAGCGAAATGGTCAATGGAAAGAGGAAAGAAGCGGGACAGGCGCTGGAGCAAAGGTGCGGCCTGCCGAGGTGCCCCAGCCGTACCTTTAACCCTGCTGCTTACCTTTATTTTATGGTTATCGCTACTATTAGTCCTGTCGAACTCGCCGCACGCCTCGCCGCCGGCGACCGCCTGCATCTGGTGGATGTGCGCGACCCGATGGAATTTGACTACTACCACCTGCCCGGCAGCACGCTGGTACCTCTCGACGAGCTGTCTCAGCGCGTCGCTGACGTGCCGGCCGAGGGCCCCGTGGTGCTCGTGTGCCACCACGGCGTGCGCTCGGCCCACGCCCTGGCCTACCTCCAGCAGCAGCACGGCCGCAACAACCTGCTGAACCTGCGCGGCGGCATCGACGCCTGGAGCCTTGAAGTGGACGCCACCGTGCCGCGGTATTAGCGCTTGGTTATCAGTGAGCCGTGAGTCATGAAGAGTTCACAAGTAGAACGTTGCACTGAATGCAGTGAAGCATAACGTTCTACTTGTGAACTCTTCTCTACTTGTTAACTCTTCATTGAACTATGCCCTTCCCTACCCTGGCCGACCGCCTGTCCCTTCGCCAGCCCCCCGCCGGCCCGCCCCTGATGCGCCAAAGTTGGGGCGATTTGCTGTTCATGCATTGGCCAGTACCGCCGGCGCTGCTGGCTCCTTTTCTGCCGCCGCGCCTAGCCCTCGACCTCCACGACGGCCACGCCTGGCTGGCCGTCGTGCCCTTTCGGATGTGGGACGTGCGCACCCGCTTCACTCCGCCGGTGCCGGGCGCCAATGCTTTTCTGGAACTGAACGTGCGCACCTACGTGCATCTCGACGGCGTGCCCGGCGTGTGGTTTTTGTCGCTCGACGCCACCAACGCCTTGGCCGTGTGGGCGGCCCGCACCTTCTTCCACCTGCCCTACCTGCGCGCCCGGATGCAGCTGGAGCGCCCGGCCCTTGGCCAAGTGCGCTACACCGCCCGCCGCACCCATGCCGGGGCCCCGGCGGCGCACTTTGCCACCACCTGGGCCGTGGGCGAGCTGCTGCCGCCGGCCACGCCCGGCTCGCTGGCGTTCTTCGTCACCGAGCGGTACTGCCTGTACGCGGCCTGGGGCCCGCGCCTCTACCAGGGCCGCATCGCCCACGCGCCGTGGCCGCTGCGGGCCGCCGAGCTACTGGAATTTGATTCGACGCTCATCGAAGCCCACGGCTTGCCCGCGCCGGCCGAGGCCCCGGTGCTACACGCGGGCGGCCCGCTGGCCGTGGAGCTGTGGCCCCTACGGCGGGTGTAGCAGTGCAGATTGAATATTCACAATTATTAATTGATGCATTCGTTCGTCCCCGCCGGGCAGCCAATAGCTATCCTCGCCGGATGCCCACGGGGCAGCATTTTCATCTTTTAAGAAACGGAGCTATGAAAAAAACTCTCTTTCTCGCATTCTTATCGTTGTTGGCTTGCACCAGGAGCAACGCCCAGAATTCCCACCAGCAGCCGGCGGCCAGCGCCTAGCAGCGAAGCGTCGCCAAATTCAATTCCATCGAGGTCACGGACGGTGTTCAGCTTTGCGTGCGCGACGGGCAAGCTGCCCACGTGCAAGTCGACGCCTCCACTCCCGGCCTGCGGGATATGATAAAAAAGGTCGTCGAAGGCGACGTATTGAAAGTATATTTCGATTCGTCGGGAGACCCAACCTGGAAAGGCTTGGTCAATTCGAGCGAAGAATTTAAGGTTTATGTTTCGGCCCACGGACTGCAAGCTTTAACCGCCGCCAAGGGGGTCGCGGTCACGCTGGAAAGCTCCCCGGCCAGCTCGGACGCGCTAGCCGTGAGCCTGCTCTCGGGGGCCAGCCTGGCCGGCAACGTGCAAGTCAAGCAGCTCGGCATCAAATTGCGGGGCGGCTCCACCGCCCGCGTAACCGGTTCTGCCGTAAAAGTTAATATTCGGGCGACCAAAGGAAGTGGTTTCAAAAGCCCCGGCCTGAAAGCCGAGCAATGCACGGCTTTTGCCTCCAGTGCCAGCGCTGTTCAGCTCTCGGCAACCAAATCGCTGGCTGCTGAATCTGTGAACGAAGCCGTTATTACGTACAGCGGCAATGCAACGCTAACGACAGAACGCCGGAAGCAAGGAGGCAAAATTCTGTACATCTAATGCTTTTTATTTTGCCGGTGAATCGGCAATATGTGGCCCAGCTGGGGACTTCACCCCCCGGCGCGGCAGGCCGCATATTGCTGCTGGAACCACTGTAGGTCGTTAAAAACTAGGGGCCGAAACTATAGCAGACCGGGACCCAGCCCGCTGATGGGAGTAATTTTGGGGCGATGCCCGACGCTTTCCGCCTGCCCCCGCTGCCCGATTTGCCCATCGTGGCGGCCCTGCCCGCGCTGCGGGCCGCCCTCGCCGCCCACGCCCGCGTGGTGCTGGAGGCCCCGCCCGGCGCGGGCAAAACCACGGTAGTGCCGCTGCTGCTGCTGGCCACCGACTGGCGCCCACCCGCCGACAAAATCCTGGTGTTGGAGCCGCGCCAGCTGGCCGTGCGCGCCGCCGCCGCCCGCTTGGCTCATTTGCTGGGCGAGCCCGTGGGCCACACCGTGGGCTACCGGGTGCGGCTGGACAGCAAGGTATCGAAGGAAACCCGCGTCGAGGTCATCACCGAAGGCATCCTGACGCGGATGCTGCAAGACGACCCGGCCCTGGAAGGCGTGGCCTGCGTGGTATTCGATGAATTCCACGAGCGGAGCCTGAACGCGGATTTGGGCCTGGCCCTGGCCTTGGACGCGCAGGCCGTGCTGCGGCCCGAGCTGCGGATTCTCATCATGAGCGCCACGCTGGAGGCGCAACGGCTGGGGCAGTGGCTGCCCGCGCCGGTGGTGTCGTCGGCGGGCTTTTTGTTTCCTATCGACACGCACTACCTCGACCCGCGCCGGGCTGCCACCCTGCCCAACCGGCCCGCCGATCGGTTGGCCGAGCTGGTGCCGGCCCAGGTGCGCACCGCGCTGGGGGCCCATTCAGAGGGTGACATTTTGGTGTTTCTGCCCGGCGTGGCCGACTTGCAGCGCAGCGCCCGCCGGCTGACGGACTCCCTGACGGATAACATCGACCTGCACCTACTACACGGCGAATTGCCGCTCGAAACCCAGGATGCGGCCCTGCGCCCGGCGCGGGTCGGCCGGCGCAAGGTCATCCTGGCCACCAGCATCGCCGAAACCAGCCTCACCATCGAAGGGGTGCGCGTGGTAATTGACGGCGGTTTTGCGCGGGTGCCGCGCTTCGTGCCGCGCACCGGCTTCACGACGCTTGAAACCGTGCCCGTGGCCCGCGCCGCCGCCGACCAGCGCCGGGGCCGCGCCGGCCGCCTGGCCCCCGGTACCTGCTACCGCCTTTGGACCGAGGCCGAACACCACCAGCTCCCCGCGCACCGCGCCCCCGAAATTCAGGCCGCCGACCTCAGCGGCCTAGCCCTGGAATTAGCTTTGTGGGGCACCGCCGACCCGGCCGCTTTGCGCTGGCTCGACGTTCCGCCCGCCGCCGCTTACGCCCAGGCCCAAGACTTACTGCTGCGGCTGGGGGCCCTCGTCAAGGAGCCATCGACCATGAATAATGAGCCATTACCGAACGATGATAACTCCTGGTCCATTGCCAATGACTCATCGAAATTAAAGCCCACGGCCCACGGCCGCCAGCTGGCCAAACTGGGTTTGCCACCGCGCTTGGGCCACCTCGTGGTGCGCGGGCAAGCACAGGGCCACCGCCCAGCCCCCGCCCCCCTGGGCCCGCGGCAGGCCGAGCGCGCCCAGCTGCGCAGGACCACC
>JANPOR010000171.1:0-4715 GCA_031428075.1 Hymenobacter sp.
GCTTGAAAATGAGTCGCGTAACCTCGGGCGCGGACGTTACGCTTGCGCAGGCACCCAAAAGGGCCCAGTACTTGGCTTCCGGTGGCTTTCCGACCAATGGCAACCCCTACAACCAAGTCCTGATCAACTCCGGCGCTATCGGCACGGCCAACCCGGACACCTACATCGCCACCATTCTGGCGCACGAGCTAGGGCATTGCGTCGGCTTCCGCCATACCGACTACATGGACCGGAGCTTTAGCTGCGGCGGCTCCGTAAGCAACGAGGGAGCCAGCACGGTGGGCGCCATTCTCATACCCGGCACCCCGGCGGCGGCCGATCCCAACTCGTGGATGCTGGCGTGCATCGGTAGCGGTGGGGACCGTCCTTTCAACCCGAATGACGTTACGGCCCTGGCTTACCTATACAAGTAACCCAACGCCCCAAATGTCATAACCTGAAAACACAGAAAGGCCCTATCCTCTGCGATGGGGCCTTTCTGTGTTTTCAGATGACACTTAACTGCCCGCAGGTCTTTTACAAGATGACAACGCGTTCCGTGGTGATCTGGCCATTTTTAGTTTGCACCCGCAGCAGATAAAAGCCGGGAAGCAAGCCATCGGTATCAATAGTATTAACAGTCCCGGTTGCCGTGGCCGAACGCTGAAAGCGGCCCAGTGCGTCGTAGAGGCTGATGTTTACCTCCCCTAGGTCGCCCGCAATCACCCTCAGGTGGGCCCCGGCCCCGACGGGGTTGGGAAAGGCCAGCACGTCGCCCGACCGCACGTAGTACACGTCCTCGGGCTGGCTGAAAATGGACTGTCCGGTGGTGGTCACCAGCCGCATCCGGTACTGGTAGCGGCCCGGTCCAGGAAGTTGGTCAGGAAAAACCATCACCCGCTGGCGAACCGGCGTGAGGGTGCGCACTGCCTCGTACCCACCCGGGCCCAAGCGCTCCAGGGTGGCTGATTGCAGGTGATACGCGCTGCCAATCTCCAAGTCAAAGGTCACGGCATCGGTGACCAGCTGGCGCGGCCGAAAAGAACGGAAGTAACAAGCCGTGCCTTGGGTCGCGTAATCGATAGTGCCGCCGGCCCGTACAAGGTTGCCTTGCAGCACGGGCGCCACGGCGTAGTAACGAACGGACATCTGGGCCCGGTTGAGCAGCAGGGCAGTGTCAGTGGTTTGGGCAAAGGGCACGAGGCGGGTGGCCCCCAGCCGATACACTTGGTAGCCGGTGGCCCCCGGTACGTGGGGCCATTGCAACAGTGTTTCGTCGGTGCAGGTGTAGCCCACCTGCACCGCGGGCGCTTGCACAATGGCGAACGTATCGGAAGGAAAGACGCTGCTACCGGCCACAAGCCGCAATTGGGCCCGGGTGGTGGTGTCTGGCACAGACCAAGAAAACTGGTTCTGCGCCAGACCAACGGCTGGGTCAACGGCTCGCCACCGGGTACGCCCGATGGGCCGGTATTCGAGGCGGGCAACGGTAGCAGGACCATTCCACTGCCAGCGCAGCACCGTTATGACGCCGGGCTTCAGGTCGGTGGGACCCGGTGGGCTCACCCACGCCAAACCCTGCGGCCGGAATTCGTAGGCCAAGCTGAAAGCCTGTGGGCCCTGTGGCACCGCGTAGCCGCGTACGTGCAGCTCGTAGGTGCCCGGCGCGGGCACGGCCAGGGTGACTTGCTCCACATTGTTGAGGTGGTCGGGGCGGCGGCGCGCGGGACGAGCCAGCGAGTCGGCGTTGGGGTAGGTGCTGAGCACCCAGGGCTGCCAGTGCTGACCGGTGCTGACCGAAACCAGTTCCAAATCCAAGTCGTTGATCAGCGCATGCGGGGCATTGGCACTGGCCTCGGGGTCGGTCCAGGCGACGGTGGCTTTCAATTGCTGCTGCCCCGGCGGCACGGTGATCGTATACACCGACTCAGCGCCTTGGGAAGTTGCGCCGCTGAAGAACTGGCCGCCGCGCATCGTCCGGATGGCACCCAGCGCATCGGCCTGACCAAAGCCGCTCACAAAGTCCACTTCCGGCCGGCCCAGGTCGTCGGCGCTGTTGAGCAGTACGGCCTTGACCAGCGCGGCCGAGGGCAGGGCGCCGGTGTGCTGGTCGCGGTACACTTGCTGCAGGAGTACACCGAGGCCCGACACCAGCGCCGCCGATTCGGAAGAACCCCCTTCGCCGTACGCCACCAGCTCCGGTTTCACGCGGCCATCGTAGGCCGGTCCCCGGGAGCTGAGCGCCGCCACCTGCCCCGAGGGGTCGGTAGCGCCTACCGCGAGGGTGTTTTTCGACATCTTGAACTGCCCCGTGACGTTGGCCACCGCCGCGAGGCCCGCGTACGGGCCCGCAGCGCTGGCATGCGTGCCCACGTTGCCCGACGAAAAAACGTGCAGCAGCGTCGGAAACTGCCGAACCTGCCGGTCGTATTCCTGCGCCTCCACCCCGTAATAATTCTCGATGGCCACGCCGTAGGAATGATTTTGTACCGAGACGCCGGCCAGCGTTAGTTGCGGGCCATCGTCGGGCAGCAGGCGGGCAAAGTCGGAGGTGGCCAGGCGCACTTGGCGGGCTACTCCCCTGCCGAGCGGATGGGAATTGCCAGCGCCACCGATGAGCGTTGCCATGGCCGTGGCGTGGTCGGAGGGCGGCCCGGGAAACGCCTTGGGATGTAGAACCCGGCCTTTAAAGTCGATGTCGGTGGAGTCAAAGGGCTGCTCTTTTACCGAAACGGTGAGCCCTTGGCCGCCTAGTTCGGGAAAACGTGCCTGAACGGCCGCAATGGCGTTGACCGACAGGTCGGAGTTGTTCAATTGCCGCTCTGCATGGGCCTGGCGGTCGGCAACGTCCACAAATTCTACGAAGGGACAAGCGGCCAGCTGCGCTAGCATCGAAGCGTTAAGACCGGTTACGGCCAGTGTATGGACCGAGGCACTGGGCTGTGATACCCGCACCGCCGGCAGGTACTGCCCCACCCAGTGCTGAAAAGCGGGTATATCGATCACACTGACCCGGACGGAGCGGGCTGCCCGTTGGGCAGCAGCGGCCTGAAGGCCAGGCGCCAATTTGGCTTGGGCGGAGAGGCGCAACGGGCTTTGCGCTCGCGAGACGACGGCCGTGAACAGCAGCAGAAATCCTATGCCCTGCCCGCTTCGCAACAGCCCCTTCCACTGGTTGGCGAAGTTCGTCGCGCTGTGTCGTTTTAGACCCATGTACTGCAACTTCTTTAGTAAAGAATTAGCTCAGCGTGTCCTTTGCCAAAGATAACCATGTATGCTCCCCGATAAAATAGGCCCATCGTTAGTAGAGACAAGATTTATCCATCATTAGCTGTTTCTGCCTACTCAAAATGCGTTTAGCTCAGAAAGAACGTTGCGCACCCTTACTGCTGCGCTCGTCGTTTTAGCAGCCGCTGCACGGACATGGGAAAGAACGGCTTTCCCCGCCGGGTGCGACAACCCCCGTCATTGAGTTCCTGGGCAATCTGTTGCAGCGTGTGCCCCTGCGCGTGCAACAACCCGCCCAAGCGCACCGCCTGCTGGTTCTGCTGGTTGGTGCGGGCATTGGCCTGGCGAATGTGCCGACTCTTCGCGATGGCCGCCGGCGTGAGGTTGGCCGGCGTGCCCAGCACCGCCCCGCGGGCCTTCTTCGCCGTGAGCGCATCTTTCGTCCGTTTGGAGGTAGTTTCGCGCTCGTGCTGGGCGATGACCGCCAATAACCCGACCGTCAGGGTATTGGCGTCGGGCGTGTCGCAGCAGACGAAGGCCACCCCGGAATCGCGCAGGGCGAAGATGAACCCCGCGTTGCGGCTCAACCAATCCAGCTTGGCAATCAACAGCGTCGCCCCCGCCGTGCGAGTCGCGGCCATCGCCGCCAGTAGCTGCGGTCGCTCATTCTTCTTCCCACTCTCAATCCCGACATACTCACTCAGCAGCTGAGCCGGGTCGGCAACGAAGGCGCGCACGGCGGCCTGCTGGGCTTCGAGGCCGAGGCCGGACTGGCCTTGGCGGACGGTGCTGACGCGGTAGTAGGGGACGTAGGGGTTGCGTTAGTAGTTAGACCAAGAATTACGGTAAGCAGGTAAATGCTAGAGATCAGCCGTCAGAACCATGAAGAGCGCCCCGCCTCGGATGGTCAGCAGGTAACAATTTCTACACAGGAGGGTGGGTAGCAAGCCGCTATTTATTCAAGCAACGCTGTTTTTCAGTTGCTTATTCACTTACCGTAATTCTTGGTCCAATTACTAACGCAACCCCTTCATGACCTGGAAAGGAAAAGGTGCAAGGGAGAACTAAAAAAGCGAGTCAAACCGGCCGTCGGTGACGATCACTTGTCCACAACTCGGCGTTGCGAGTGTGAAGGAGAAGGTACCGGAGACCACCCGATTAACCGGGTCCAAGCGCGTAATAATCACCGTGGCCGGCTGGGTAGCAGTCGTAGTGAACAAGCAGCTTTTCTCGCTGTCTGATAATTCGGCCGTCCGCGAGGCAGCATTTTTTAAAATGAACGCCCCCGGCCGGTCAAGGCTATCGATTTCGAATTGAATGCGTTGCTTGGAGGTTATGCCATTCGTGATGACGGCTCTATCGGCTGTCAAATACAGGTTTCTGTTGTGGTAATCAGCGGTAAATAATGGCGCGCCAAAGGGATTACCAGCGGGTGTCCAGGCTTGGCCGTTGACGAGGCACCCGAAAGTGCGCTGCCCGGTCTGAGTAGCCGGCGGTAACTGATCGAT
>JANPOR010000172.1:0-5623 GCA_031428075.1 Hymenobacter sp.
GATTTTCTGTTTTATCATGTAAGCCATATTAGCTCAATATTTTGCTCTGCCGTGCCCGAGGCCGGCGTGCAATGGCTACACCTTTACTACCACACCTTTCCGGCGCATCCAGTGCAGAATACCCCACCAAATGAGCAGCAGCGCCAGGGCTCCGGCTAGCGAGGCGTTGCGCGGGTCGGCAAACCACGGTGCGATGCTCCATTCGTAGAGCCACTCTTTGAGGCCCGCCGGCCCGCCGTGGGGGCCCGTTAACTTAAACAGGCCAAAGGTGCGCGAGAGGATGGCCGACAGAAAAAATACGGTGATGGCGTTCACGCCATAATCCGTGGCTGGGCCGGTCCAGCGGCGGTAGCCCTGCACGTCGCACAGCCAGTACAGGGCTGCCAGCGCGGCCAGCGCCAGGCCCCCGGCGTAGAGTACAAAGGAACTGGTCCACAAGGCTTTGTTGATGGGAAACCATGGGTCCCAGATGAGGCCTAGTACGATGGCCGTGCCCGCCGCCACGAATAGCCAAGCCACTTTGGCGGCCGGCTCGGGGGTAGGGCGCCGCAGCCACTGGGCCGCCAGTACGCCCAGCAAGCCAGTGCCCAGGGCAGGCAGCGTCCCGAGGAGGCCCTCGGGGTCCCACGTGCGAGAGGTTTGCCAAAGGTGGGGCTCGTGCAGCACGAGGCGGTCAAGCCAAGCGCCGAGGTTAGTTGTTGGCTCCAGGTTGGCAGGGCCGAAGCCGGGCACGGGTACCAGCTGCATCAGCACGGCGTACCCCAGCATCAGGGCCCCCAGCAAGACGAGCTGCGTGCGCCAATTAGTGGTCAGGAAAACGGCGCTGCACCCCAGAAATACCAGCGCGATGCGTTGCAACACGCCCATGATCCGCACCACCGAGAAATCGAACTTCGGGTAGAGCGACGTCAGCACGCCCAAGGCAAACAGGATGGCGGCCCGGCGCGCCACCCGCGCCAGCACCGGGCTCAGCGGGTCGCCCCGGCGCTTCACGCCGTCCAGCGCGTACACTAAACTCACCCCCACGATGAACAGAAAAAACGGAAAGATGAGGTCGGTCGGCGTGCAGCCGTTCCACTCGGAGTGTTCGAGTGGCGGGTAGATGTGGCCCCAGTCGCCGGGGTTGTTCACCAAAATCATGGCCATCACCGTGAGGCCCCGAAACACGTCGAGGCTAACGAGGCGACCAGAAGCGGCGCGAGCATGGGCAAATGGGACGGCGGTGGGCATGGGCGGAAAAAGAGGAAGCGCGCCGGTCAAAGCCGCTCAGCTGTAGCAATTAGGTAACTATTTGAGAGCGCCTCGCAAGTTTTTAGCCTGTTTCTACCTAATGCAAATAACTCGCCATCGGTTGAATTCCTCGCCATCTCAGAGTTCTATCTGCCTTCACAAATTTAAGTATTTAACGATTCAATGCAAGCTTAATAGTGCCGTAGATAATCTCTTCGCTAGTGCCACTGTCAGGAGCAACAATCAATACGTTACGAAGCCGATGTGGTTCGACCAGCCGGTGGGTTCCCGTCGTTGCCTCGAGCGGGCGCAGGGCCCGGGCAACGGTTAAAACGGTCCGCCCCACCTCGGTGCCCGGAGAGACACATATCACAAGAAAGCCTTTTCCGAACAGGAAAAGGCTTTCTTGTGGGCAATAATTTTGGTTGAGTTGGGCCCATGGCGAGGGCCCCACCGCATTAGTTCAGCCCAAACAGCCGGGCGAAAAATCCGCGCCGTTTGGGCTTTTCGTTGCTCTTGAAGGTGGTGGTACCGGTGGGCTCGGTCTTGCGGTCCAGCGGATGTATAGTGGGGAATTTGAAGGTGGAGGGCCCTGGACTGGCCGCAGGCGCCGAGCGTGGCGCGGCGGCTATGGCCGGCATAGACGAGGCCAACACCACTTCGGTGGGCATTTGGCCGGTAGTGCGCAGGCTCACGGGACGGCTCTCGTTGTGGAGGCGGTCAACGGCCGTCACGTAGTAAGCGTAGGCTTGGCCGGGCACGGCCGACGTATCAATGATCGTGGTGCCACGGCCTACCCCGGCGCGGGGCAGGGCCAGAATATGACGCGGATCGTCGGGCGAGGGCCGCTCGCCGGCCCCGAAGCGGTAGAGCACGTAGTAGGCGGCTACGTCGCCGTCGGCGGCGGGCGGGCCGGCCTGCCAGCTGAGCGTGGCCACGCGGCCAGCGCGGGTGAGCGCAAAGCCCGCTACCGGGCGCGGCGGCACGGCGTCGAGCCAGGGCATGGTAGGCACTAGAGCCGGGTAGCGGAACAAGTTAAGTCGCAACGAATCGGTGGTGTGCAACGGGTTTTCGCGCACCGATTTGGCCGAGAAAAACACGCTGCCGCTCACGTCGCCATCGTACGAGCGGTTGAGGCGTACCTGCCGGGGCAACTCGCGGGGGTTGCGCCAAGCGGTGTCGGAGCGGGTGCTTTCAAGCATCCGATAAGTGCCGTGGCCGATGTAGAGGTGCCGCCCGTAATGGTTGCGCGTCCACCATTCGAGCAAGGTGGCATAGGGCACAAGGCGGAAACCGGTGCTCCAGTACAGTTGCGGCACCACGTAATCGATCCAACCTTTTTGGAGCCACAGGCGCGTATCGGCGTAAAGCGCCGAGTAGCTGGGCTGTCCGGCGCGGGTATCGGAGCCGTTGGGATCGGCCGATTTGTTCATCCACACGCCGAAAGGAGAAATGCCGAACTTCACCCACCGCTTGGCCGTGCGGATGCTGTCGTGCAGGTCCCGGATCAGCACGTTCACGTTGTTGCGCCGCCAGTCGTCGAGCCGGTCGATGCTTTGCTCCTGCTCGGGGCGCTGGGCAAAGGTTTGCTCGTCGTGGAACGCCAAGCCCGGCTCTTGATAAGGATAAAAATAATCGTCGAAATGCACGGCGTCGATGTCGTAGCGCCGCACTACGTCCATAATCACGCGGGTGATATGGGCTCGTACCTCGGGCAGGCCGGGGTTGTAGAGCAGGGTTTTACCGTACCAGATGAACCACTCCGGGTGCGTGCGGTACGGGTGCAGGGTCCCCAGCCGGCGGGTGGCGGTATCCAGGCTGGCCCGGTACGGATTGAACCAAGCGTGAAACTCCATACCGCGCCGGTGCGCTTCGTTGATGAGGTAGGGCAGGGGGTCGGCATCGCCGTCGGGGCCCCGACCCTGCTGCCCGGTGAGCCACTTGCTCCAAGGTTCTAGGCTGGATTTATAGAAAGCGTCGGACGCGGGTCGGATTTGCACGAACACGGCGTTCATGCCGGCCCGTTGGCCGGCGTCGAGCAGCCGGCGGTACTCACTGCGGTACTGCATCGGGGCCTCGCCCCGTTGGGTGGGCCAGTCGATGTTTTCGACGGTGGCAATCCACAACCCGCGCAGCTCGCGCTTGGGTGGCGGGGCGGCTACCGAATCGGACTGGCCCTGCGCCCGCAGGTTCAACAAGCCAAAAATTAAAAAAAAAAGCAAAAAAGGGCGTCGCAATTCTACAGCCATTCCATCAACTAAAAAAAGAAGGGCCGCAAATTACAACGCCCCAGGGCCCATTCTCAGGAGCCTGTCAGCTCGGTGTCAGTTTTGGGCTGGTCGGGGCCGCCTTCGAGGCCATTGGTTTGGCTGGCGTCGCCGTAGTCGCCGCGGATGCCCGCGCCGTCGCCCATATTTTCCTGGGTGCTTTCGGGGATGGCACCGTCTTGCGCAGTGCCAGCTTCGGGGTTGCCGCTGGCGTTCTGGTCGCGGTCGGTGCCGGGCTGTTGGGCGGGCACCGGGCTCCCGGTGCTGGCGTGGTCAGGGCGGGGGTCGGTGGGGTTTTGTTCGGGGGCGGGCATGGCAGGTAAATTTAAAAGTTGAGTGTAGAGAATTGAACAGAGCATGCGGATCGTTGCCGGTAAGGACTAGGCGAAAAACACGCGCCGCATTTAGCGCTTGGCATTCGAAACCTAGCCCTTCCTACGGCGCAGGGCGGCAGCGGTTGGCCCGGCTTTGGGCGCGGCGCGCGAACTTGGGGCGCCGGGGCCACGCTAGCCGCCTAGAGTGGCTGCCGGGGCCATGCCTGACTTATCTTACTATTTCCTCTTCCTTAACGCTATTGCTTGTGGCTGCTTCCGATTTTTACCGCCAAAAAACCGACGACGAACTGTTGTTTTTTGTTCAAAACCCCGGTCAATACGCCCCGGAGCTAGTGGCCGGGGCCATCCAGGAACTGCGCCGCCGGGGCACGGCCCCAGGGCCAGCTCCCTCTCCGCCCGTGCCTGCCGGGCCACCCGCCCCTTCCAACGCCGTGAACCCGCCCCGCGGTTGGGCAAAGCCGGTGGCCTTGGGCTTGGGGCTGTTGGTGCTGGTCGGCGGCATTTATCGGCTGAAAGGGCGCAGCGACGCCGAGCAGACTGCTGCCCTGTCCCGCGCCGAGGCGCGCCGGCATTTGCCGCCGCCACGCCTCACCGACGAGCCTACCCATGCCATTCCCAACTACGACGCGGCCGTGGCCCGCGCCGTGGCTCAGCAGTTGCGCCCGGTGCCCGCCGCTGAGCAAGCCGACGCCCAGCACCTACGCCAGTTCGGCGAGCTGGCCCGGCGCTTCTGGGCCGCCGAAACTCAGACCGAATACCTCACCGGCCGGGCCGAGGCGGGGAAGGCCGGCCCCGAATTTCAAAGCCAGGTTCGGTTGGCGCGCGAAACGTGGCAGGTGTGGAACCAAGCCAATGTCTATGGCTACAGTTTCGGCCCTGCCCTGCAGGCCCAAGTACGGCGCATGAAAGATGCGGCCAGCGGCCAGCAGCACATCCTCGACGACCTGCCGGCCCTGCTGCTCGAACGGCGGTTTCTGGCCGATAAGGACATGACCAAACGTGCTGCCGACGTGCAGGACCTGCTCGGCGGTCTGCTGCCGGCCTCGCCCGTGTCGGGCCGGCCTTACAAACGCCTCGTAATTAACGAACATTTCGCAGGGGCCAAGTAGGTGATGGAAAGCCTCGACCCACTGCCCGCTGCCGACGAAGGCACCGCTCGCGCCTTGGCTCATTTCGCTGAGCGGCCCGATGCCGAGCTATTTTACTTGGCTCAGCACGCCGCCCGCTACCCGCCGGCTGTGGGGGCCGCCGCCGTCGCCGAACTGCAGCGCCGCGCCTTGGTACCGGTGCCCGCTGTGCCCGTCGGTGCCCCCGCGCCGCCTGCTGCGGCCTCGGGCTGGGGCACGGCGCTGGGGGCTCTGCTTCCTTCGCGCCGCTTTTGGGCTACGCCATTGCTGCTGGTTCTAAATGCGGCGGTGTGGGCGGCCATGGCCGCCAGCGGCGTCTCAGCCACCGATCCCAGCGGCCACGACTTGGTCCGCTGGGGCTCCAACGTGAGCAACCTCACGCTACACGGCCAGCCGTGGCGGCTACTCACGAGCGTATTTGTGCACGCCGGTATGGCGCACATGCTACTCAACGCTTTTAGCCTATGGCTGTTGGGCGTATTGCTGGAGGCACGAGTGGGCGCCGTCCGTCTGCTGGCCGTGTACTTGGGCAGCGGCGTGGCCGGCACCCTGGCACACCACGGGAAACACCAGGACGGCAGCGCTTCGGGGGGGGCCAGCGGGGCCAACTTAGGGCAGAACGCGGTTTTCCAGGCCCAGCTGCAGAGCACGAAGATAGCGCTCG
>JANPOR010000173.1:0-5632 GCA_031428075.1 Hymenobacter sp.
TCGACAACCGGGTGCTCAGCAACACGCAGCGCGCTTACGTGACGACGGCCAACACTACTTACAGCCAAGACGCCAATACGGGCAGCGTCAACACCAACCAGCGCTTCGACCTGCGCTTGGAGCACCAGATTGATTCGGCAACTCGCTGCTTGTTCACGCCGCGTCTGAGCTACTAACTCAACGACGGCACCCGCAGTTTGCAGGGACTGACGGCGAGCAGCGGGGTACCGTAGAGCCAAATTAATACTGATTACGCGGCCAAGTACAAGGGCGTGAACACCAGCGGCAACCTACTGCGCTACCGCTTCCGACGGGCCGGCCGCACAGCATCGCTGAACGTGAGCGGGGGCTTCAACAACAAAAACGGCAACTCAGATCTGCTCACGACCAATACCGATTCGCCAGCCGCCGATCTCAACCAGCACAGCGACCTGGCCCAGCATCAGCCAGCTCTAGGCGGTGATGAACAACTTCCAACCCGCTGCAACTCACCACCAGCAACCCCAACTTGCGGCAGGACTACGGGCACCCGGCGGTGCTGCGCTACTCGGCTTCGAACTTGGCCACGTCAAGCAGTTTTTTCGCGTTGTTGCCGAGTTCGTACACCCAAAACCCAATTGCGAACCGCACCCTAGTGGCCGCCCGCGACACCACCGTGACCCCCGAAGGCGCGGGCCCGGTGCTGCTGCCCGCCGGTGGCCAGTTCACGCAGCCCACCAACCTGAGCCAAGCGTACAACCTACGCAGCCAAGCCAGCTACGGCCGCCCCATCACGGCCATCAAAACCAACCTGGACGTGAACCTGAACGCGAGCTATACGCAAAACCCCGGCATCGTGAACGGGGGCCTGAACTACGCCCGCGTCCCGGCCGTGGGCGCAAGCATCGCGCTCAGTTCCAACATCAGCCTGCGGTTTGACTTCACGCTCTCGACCAATACGAGCCAGAGCTACGTGCAACACGCTGCAAACCCGGCTCAACACGAGCTACTAGTCGCAGGTGTCGCGCCTGCGCCTGGGTTGGATCGTGGGCCCCGGCATTAATTTCCAAACCGACCTTATGCACCAAGCCTACTCAGGGCTGTCGGCGGGCTACAACCGGCAGTACATTTTGTGGAACGCCAGCCTAGGCAAGAAGGTGTTTCCGAACCAGCGCGGCGAAATCAAGCTCTACACCTTTGATATCCTGGGCCAGAACCGCAGCGCGCAGCGCAATGTGACGGAGGCCTACTACGAGGATGTGTAACCACCGTTTTGCAGCGCTGTTTCATGCTGATGTTCACACACGACATCCGAAGCGGCAACGTGCAGGTGCCCACTGCCCCCGGCGAAGGCCGCCCCGGGCGCGGCGAAGTCGGCGGGCGGCGCGGCGGCTTTGGCCCTCCCGGCGGGAGGGCATAGGCGGGTCAACGAAACCTGGCGCCATGCCTTTATGGCCGCTGCAACCCATGCAGAATCGCAGAAAAAGGCCATCCAAATGCTGGGCTGGGCACGAGGTTGGCTTTTAGGGTCCGCCCTCTCTGGGCGGGCCGGGGCCCACGGGCCGGATGGAGGACTGGCGCACCAGCAGCTGCGGCGCCAGCTGGGTTTGCGTCACGCGGCCGGGCGGGCCGGAGCCTTCCAGCGCGGCGAGCAGCGTATTGATGACGCTTTCGGCTATCAGCTCCATCGGCTGCGCGACCACAGTGATGGGCGGATAGTAGAGCCGGAACAGGTCGCTGTCGTCGAAGGAAATAAAGCCCATGTGCTCGGGGATGCGCCGGCCTAGCCGGTTGAGGGCTTCCAGGCCGTGGGCCCCGAGGTAGTTTGTGGCAAAAAGCACGGCGTCGCACTGCGGGTTCGCCCGTAGGAAATTCTCAATGTCCTGCACAATCTGCTCCGGCTCCTGCTGAAAGGATACTTCCTCGACCAGCTCGGGCAAGCCGTGCTCGTGCAGGGCCCGCCCGTAGCCCCGCCAGCGGGCCAGCAGCTGCGTTTGGGCGGAGTGCAGCGTGACCAGCGCAATGGACGAAAAGCCCTGCGCCAGCAGGTGGCGGGTGGCCTCGTACATACCTGTGAGCCCGTCCACCACCACGGCGTCGGCGAGCACGTCGGGCAACAGGCGGTCGAAAAGCACCACCGGCTTGCCGCCTTGGACCAAGGCCCGCACTTCGGCTTCTACCCCAGGCGGCACGGCCAAGGCGTAGCCGTCTACGTGCCGCTCCTGGAACATAGCCAGCAGGTCGCGGGTCTGAGCCACATCGTTGTTGGTGCTGCAATAGATGATGCGGTAGCCGCGGGCCAGGGCCTTTTTCTCAATCAGAGCCGCTATTTTGGCGAAAAAAGCATTAGCGATGTCCTCCACCATCAGGCCGATGACGTGCGTTTTGCCCGTGCGCAAGCTTTTAGCCAGTTGGTTGGGCTTGTAGCCGACCTCCGCCACGTATTTCAGCACCCGCTCGGCCAGGGCGTCGCTGATGCGCTTCTCTTTGGCCTTGCCGTTGAGCACCAGCGACACGGTGGCGATGGACACATCCAGGTGCCTGGCGATGTCGTGGATGAGGATTTTCTTTTTCAACTCCGAACGGTTTTGCGGCGGGCCCGGCACTAGCGGCTCCTTCACTCGTACACTTCTTTAGGCCGGTTGGCGGCCGCGGCGCCGAACGCAGGATTGGGCCGGGGGCCCATCGTCAGCCGCAAGGTACCGCCGGCCACGATGTCGCGGTGCAGCAGGTAGCTATTGGCATACGCCTGGCCGTTGAGCTCGGCCGATTGGATGTAGGGGTTCTGAGAGCCGTTGTTTTGCACGTCGATTACGAACGTTTTGCCCTGCGGCAAGCGCAGGGTGGCCTTGTCTACAATCGGGCTGCCCAGTACGTAGGCCCCGCTGCTGGGACTGACGGGGTAAAAGCCCAGCGCTGAGAGGATGTACCAGGCGCTCATCTGCCCGCAGTCCTCGTTGCCGCTGATGCCGTCGGGCTGGTCGCGGTACATTTCGTGCAGTACCTGGCGCACCTTTTCGGCAGTTTTCCACTGCTGGCCGGCGTAGGCGTAGAGATAGGTGGTGGCATGGCTGGGCTCGTTGCCGTGGGCGTACATGCCAATCAGGCCCGAAATGTCGGGCGAGGCGCTTTCGCCCAGGCTTCCCTTCACCACAAACAGGCTGTCGAGCTTCTGCACAAACGCGGCGTCGCTGCCGAACAAGCCGATGAGGCCGGGTACGTCCTGCGGCACCAGCCAGGTGTACTGCCAGGCGTTGCCCTCAGTGTAATTGTTCTGGCGGTGGATGGACTGGATGGGGTCGAAAGGCAGCTGGAAATTGCCGTCTGTGGTCAGGCCCCGCATGAAGCGCGTGCGTGGATCGAAATACTTCTTGTAGTATAGGGCCCTGGCGCTGTACGTCTTGTAGTCGTCGGCCCGGCCCAGCTTCTTAGCCACTTGGGCAATGCTCCAGTCATCGATGGCGTATTCCAAAGCCTTGGCGACCGACTCGCCCTCCTTATCGGCCGGGATAAATCCCGATGCCTTGAGGTAGTGCAGGCCCTGGTCGTCGCGGGTACTGGTGGTTTTCATGGCGGCCAGCACCTCGTTGCCGTCGAGACCCGGGGTACCCTTTAGATAGGCTTCGCCCAGGGCCGGCACGGCGCTGTAGCCCACCATCGTGTTGGTTTCGCTGCCCATCAGGTGCCAGATGGGCAGTTTGCCCTGCTGCCGGCCGATGGCCAGCATCGACTGCATCATGTCGTTTACCCGCTCGGGCTGGGCCAACGTGAACAGCGACTGCTCGGCGCGGTAGGTGTCCCAGAGCGAGAAGGTGGTGTAGTTAGCGAACGGAGCCTTGGGGTACACTTTTTTGTCGGTGCCGCGATAGTCGCCGTTGGCGTCGTTGAACAGCGCCGGCGCGAACAGCGCGTGGTACATCGCGGTGTAAAAAATGCGGCGGGCCGCCGCGTCCGTGGTTTTAATGGTCACCTTGCCCAGTTCCCGGTTCCACTGCGCGTCGGCGGCCTGCTGCACCTTGGCGAAGTCCCAGCCGGGCATTTCGGCTTGGATATTGGCCAGCGCGTTCTGCGCGCTCACCGGCGAAATGCCCACCTTCAGCAGCAGCGTGGCCGGAGCCTTGGCGAACGTAAACACGCCCTTAATCGCCCGGCCCTGGCCCGTTTTTCCGGTAAGCTGCCGGGCCGAATCGTACACAGCAAACTGCGGCACCGCCACCGACGTTTTGATGGCAAAGTACAGCCGCCGGTCGGGGGCCCAACCCTTGGAAAAGCGGTAGCCCACGAACGTGCGCGGGTCGATTTGCTCGATGTGGGTTGCGGTGGCGTGGTTGTCGATGCCTTCCTTCAGGTCGATGATAACGTGGGCCGCCTTGCCGCCGGCCGGGAACGTGTAGCGGTGCAGCCCCACGCGCGCGGTGCTGGTTAGCTCGGCCCGAATGCCGTAATCATCCAAGGTCACGGCGTAGTAGCCGGGCCGGACAGTTTCGCGCTTGTGCGAGAAGCGCGAGAGGTAGCCCAAGTGCGGCGCCTGCTGCCGGCCCTTGTCGGTTTTGAGGGAACCCGTGTAAGGCATAACGAGCACGTCGCCCAGGTCGGAGCACCCCGTGCCGCTGAGGTGGGTGTGGGAGAAGCCGGTAATCAGGCTATCAGAGTAATGATAGCCCGAGCACCAGTCCCAGCCCTTGAAGATGTTCTGGGGCCCCAGTTGCACGGCCCCAAACGGTACGTTGGCCCCCAGGAACACAAGGCCATGGCCCCCGGTCCCAATCATGGGGTCGACGAAGGAAGTGAGGCTTTGGGCAGGGGCCGTAATGGCCGCAGCCAGTAGGCCGCCGAGCAGCCAGACGAACCGCCAGGGGGCCAGCCGGAGCCAGCAGGCAGGGAGTAGCGTCATACGAAGGGAAATAAAGAATTGAGGATGAAAGGGCGACAAGACAACAATTTTTCTGGGACGGCGATAAGGACAACCATAAACCACCAGAAAACCAAGTATTCACATACAAATTGCTTAAATGTTTAAGCAACCAATGATTATTTAGACCAATGATAGTGAAATTGCAGCATAATTTGATATAAATAAAAATAATTTGCAGATATTGGCAGCCGCAAACCCTTTCAGGCACCGTGGTGCTCCTCAGTCCCCCGTCCGAACGAAGCAGCGCGTCACGAATAACGGCAGCCTTTTTGGGCTATTTAGTTATTTGCTTACTCCCCAGCATTGCGCCACAAAAGTGCATTAATTATTTGCTAATCAGCAAATAAACTTGCGTTTATTTTTCTGGCTTTGTCTGTTATTGGGCCCCTTCGACGGCCATTTTACCAGTTGCGTCCGTTTCTGGATTGTCAAAAACCAAGGCCTGCTCTTACCAATAGCCAAAGGTAGCCCAATTCGATTTTGCTTAAACATTTAAGCATCCTGCGCAATCGGTTGCTCGGGCTTAAAAACGAACAGTATACGACTCCACTTCAGCTTTTCTAGTCAGCTTTTCCCAGTTGGCCTTCCTTTCCACCCTCTCACCCCTTTCCCATGCGCATTTTTTTATCAATCAGTAACTGGTGCTGCGCATCGTTGCTCGTATTGGGGGCCACGGTGGCGCTACCCCCCCGGCTGGCCGCGGCGCATCATTCTGCCCGCCAGCCTCAAGTGGGAGAT
>JANPOR010000174.1:0-8874 GCA_031428075.1 Hymenobacter sp.
GCCCGGTTGCTCCCCTCCCTTGCGGGAATGGAGCGGCCGGGCGCCCGTGGGCATCACCTCACTTGTTTTTCAGGTCAGTCTTATTCTGGCACTTCGCTTAGCCGGGCGGCGTCGGCCTCGCTCACGTGGCCGCGGTCGACCAAGAAGTTGCGCACCGTGCGGAATGCTTCCGCGTCGAGGCCCGACTTAGGGTAGGCCAGGACCGAGCTGAGCAGGAATGCCTTGTCTTCGTCGACGTGCTGGCTCAGGCCCAAGAAAGCGGGCAGATTGCTTTCAACCGAAAAGCGTAAAAAGCGAATTTCGGCGTTGGTTGGGGCCAGGGCAACGGCCTGCGCGAAGGTATGGGCCGCCTCTTGCACGTAGGTGAGCTTGTTGAACATCGACGCATCGCGGGCCCGGATGGCCTGGGCAGCGGCTTTGTAGCCCAGCACCAAGGCGTCCTGGGCGTGGTAGTCGACCAGCAACTGATAGAAGGATTCGCCGGCGGCTTTGTCAGCGGCGGCACGCTCGTAGTGATGGCGCAGGGCGGCAGGATCGTAGGGAGAAGACATGACGAGGAAAGAGGTGAGGGACCCCAGGCGCGGCGCGGCGGCTACCGGGGCTAAGGCTAGCAAGAGAGCAAGCGGGAGGCTCATAGGCTGCAAAGCTAGCGCTAGGCCTGCGCCCCGCCGCTCAGATGCGGGCCAGCCGGTAGCGGAAGTACGAGCCCAGCAGCAGCAGCAGCTTGGTGTTGGCGGGCACCCGCACCCGCTCGCGCAGGATGTGTGCCGCCGGCAGGTTTTTGATCTTGTAAAAGAGCTTGAGGTAATACACGTAGGCCAAGTATACACCCAGCCGGGCAGGACGCGGCAGCTGTTGAATGCCCGCGTAGCCCGCCGCAAAATCGGCCCGGATGTCGGCTTCAATGACGCGTTTGGCGTCGTCGTCGAACCGGTGATAGGCCACACCGGGGAAGTATACCCGGCCCCGGTCTTCGTAGTCGGAACGGATGTCGCGCAGGAAATTCACCTTCTGAAACGCTGCCCCCAGCCGCCGCGCCGGGCCCTGCAGCTGCTCAAAAAGTGCAGGCTGCCCATGGCAAAAAATGCGCAAACACATGAGCCCCACCACTTCGGCCGAGCCATAGATGTACTCGCTGTACAGGCCGGGATGATAGTCTTGGTCTTCCAAATCCAAGGCCATACTGTGCAAGAAGGCGTCGATGAACTCCTGATCGATGCTGTATTCGTGCACTACGGCCTGGAAAGCGTGCAGAACCGGGTTCAAGCTGAGGCCGGCGGCCAGGGCCTCGGCGGTCTGGCGGCGGAAGTCGGCCAGCAGCCCCGCCCGGTCGTGCCCGTGGAAGGTGTCCACGATTTCGTCGGCCCAGCGCACAAAGCCGTACACCGCGTACACCGGCGCGTGCAGGCGCTCATCAAGCGTGCGAATGCCGAGCGCAAACGACGTGCTGTAGCGCCGGGTGATGAGTTTGCTGCACGCCAGGCTGGTATCGGTGAATAGTTTGACGTGGTCCATTTTTTCGGTTACACAATGAACAAGGGGCAAGCCAGCGCGCGGAGCCGGTCCGCCATTGCTCTTGTTAATTTTCTTTCAAAACTTCTCCCGCTACTACTTGGCCCGAGATGAGCGAAGGCGGCACGCCAGGGCCCGGTACGGTGAGCTGGCCCGTGAAGTACAAGTTGCTGACTTTTTTGCTCTTCAGCGCGGGTTTTAGGATGGCGGTTTGCTTCAAAGTGTTGGCCAAGCCGTAGGCATTACCCTTATAGCTGTGGTAATCGGTCTGGAAGTCGCGGTGGGCGTAGCCGCGCTTGAACACCACCGCGTCGCGGATGCTGTGGCCACAATGGCGCTCCAAGCGGTCCATCAACAGGTCGTAGTACCGTTCGCGGGTGACCTCAGTGTCGTCGAGGCCAGGGGCTACGGGGATGAGTAGAAACAAATTTTCCTGCCCTTCGGGGGCCACCGTAGGGTCGGTTTTGCTAGGCACCGAGGCGTAGAAGAGGGGCCGGCTGGGCCACTGCGGCTCGGCATAAATCTCGCGGGCGTGCTGCGTCAGGTCTTCGTCAAAAAACAGGTTGTGGTGCCGCAGCTTGTCGAGTTTTTTGTTGACGCCCAAATAAAACAGCAGCGACGACGGCGCCATGGTGCGGCTGTCCCAATACTTTTCGTCGTAGTGCCGGTACTTAGGAGCCAACACCTGCTGCTCTATGTGGTGGTAGTCGGCCCCGGCCACTACGGCATCGGCCGCAAAAAAGCCCTGGGCCGTGCGCACGCCGGTGCTGCGGCCCTGCTCCACCACGATTTCCGTTACTTCCTGATTGTAGTGCAGCTCAACGCCCAACTCCTGGGCTAGCCGCGCCATGCCGTCCACGATTTTATGCATACCGCCCAGCGGGTACCAAGTACCAAGCGCCAAGTCGGCATAATTCATCAGCGAATACAGCGCCGGTGTGTTCTCCGACACGGCCCCCAGGAAGAGTATTGGAAACTCGACCAACTCTAGTAAGCGCGGGTCTTTAAAAAACCGACGCACGTGCTTGTGCATGCTTTGCAGCACGTCCATGCGCAGCACGTCGACCAATAGCCGGGGATCGGCAAACTCCAGCACCGAGCGGCTAGGTGCGTACACGAGCCGGTTGATTCCCACCTCGTACTTGTAGGCGGCTTGCTTGAGAAAGACGTCGAGCCGGGCCGCGCTGCCGGGCTCAAAGCGCTCGAACAGGGCCCGCAGCTCGCTCATGCGGGCCGGAATATCCACGGCCTCGGGGCCCTTGAAGATGACCTGGTACGAAGGGTCGAGGCGTATCAACTCATAGTAATCGGACACTTTTTTACCAAAGCGGGCGAAGTACTTCTCGAATACGTCGGGCATCCAATACCAACTCGGGCCCATGTCGAAGGTGAAGCCTTGGGCCCGAAACTCACGGGCGCGGCCGCCGGGGCTCTCATTTTTTTCAAGCAGCGTCACGCGCCAGCCGGCCTGGGCCAGGGTGGTGGCGGCGGCCAAGCCGGCAAAACCGGCCCCGATGACAATGGCGTGTTTGGAAGGGTTGGGAATTGACAAAGCAAGTAATGGTTAGACTGGCAAGCTAGTACTCCTGCCTGTTGTGGGGGCCACAACGAAATCGCCGGCCTCGCCGCTGCCTGTGCAACGCCGGGGCCGGCAATTAGTTTCGCTCAGAACGATATTGGAGTGTTAGTCCTCGGCGGCGTCGCCCAGATCACCAGCCGAGACTCCCGCCGGGGCGTATACGTGCAAAGCGGCTTTCAACTCTTTGCGAGCAATGTGAATGCGGTTTTTGACTGTACCAATGGGGATTTGCAGCTTTTCAGCAATCTCCAAGTACTTATAGCCAATATAATACATCATGAACGGCGTACGATAGTCAGTACCCAGGCCAGAAATGGCCTCGTTGATGTCGCGCACCACAAAATCGGACGTGGCTCCGTTGTGGGTGATGTAGTTCTGGTCAGTATTAAAATATTGAAAATACTCCGTCGAATCGATGTTGGAGCTACGCTTGGTAATTTTGTTGTAGTTGTTGATGAAGGTGTTGCGCATGATGGTGTACAACCATGCCTTCAAATTAGTACCCGCCTTGAATTTATCTTTGTTAAGGAGGGCTTTAAGCAGGGTTTCCTGTACCAAGTCCTTCGCATCATCGGCATCGCGGGTCAGGTTCAGGGCCGCGGGCCGCAGGGTGAGGGATATTCTCTGCACTTGCGAAGTGAATTCAAACGAAGTCATAGAGTTTTATTTTCGTGACAGAACAAACAGCCGGTGACCCACCCCAGAAATTTCGTACAAGACACCAGTCGCTTGGCTAGTATCCCGGCTTTTCCGAGTTGTGCCGAAAGATACGGCGATCGGCCGGGCAAGGTCTCGTTTTAAAGTCCCTGACGCAGTAAATTTTTGCAATTCAACCATTAGCAACGGTTATACGTGCCAGCTTTTACTGATTAAGTATCAGTTCATCAATGCCATTCGCTGGCTTACCGCTGGCAGCTTACCGGCCGGCCGGCGAGTCCCTCCGTTGCCGGGTCTGGGCGCGCGCCAACTGCAGGTACTTAGGCGAAACCCACAACAAACCGAACTCAACCGAGCCGTCGCGGCCGTTGGTTTTGTGATGCATCTTATGGGCCATGTTGAGGGCCCGCAGGTAAGAGCTTTGAGACTTTTTCCAGAACCGCAGCCGACCGTGGATCAGCACGTCGTGCACGAAGAAGTAAACGGCCCCGTAGGCCGCAATGCCTACCCCTATCCAAAACCACCAGTGGGGCCCGTTAGCACCAGTGATAAATAGGGCCGCTGATAGACCCCCATAAATTATGAAGAATAAGTCGTTGCGCTCGACGGGGTGCGGGTGGCGCACGTGGTGCGAGCGGTGCAACACCCACAGCGGCCCGTGCTGCACATATTTATGCATGAACCAAGCCCAAAATTCCATAAAGGAGAACGTAACGAGGGTGATGGCAACGGCAAGCAAAATAGGCATTGGTTTATGGGGCTCGGTGCTCGGTTGTTAGTGCTTGGGGGCCCTGTTGCCTTATACGAGAGAGGACGAATAAGCAGTTTTTCCTTCTGTCCGGGCAACGTGGGTCAGTTGCACTCACTCACAAGGGTGGACGTCGACAAGCACAACCTAACTACCACACAATTTTCTCTTTGTTTAAAAAAGCCCCGATGCCGCGGCGGCAATCGTCGGCACCGCGCTGGACAGCGTTGCGCTGGGCGGCGTAGCGCAAGGCCTCTTCGAGGTCCATTTCGGGCAGGGCAGCCAGCATTTCCTTGGTCACCTCCATGCTCTGCCCCGAATTTTCGCGGCACAGGCGCTGGGCATAGGTGCGCACGGTGTCGGCCAGGGTTTCGGCCGGGGCCAAAAAGGTGATAAGGCCGAGGTCGAGGGCGGCTTGGGCCGACACCACGTCGCCGCTGAGTAACAGCTGCTTGGTGCGTGCTTCCCCAATTTTGCGCAGCAGGAATACGCTCACAATGGCCGGCAGGAACCCGATTTTGACTTCGGTGTAGCCAAACTTAGCCTCGGGCACGGCAAATGTGATGTCGCAGATAGCCGCCAAGCCGCAGCCGCCAGCCAGGGCATGGCCCTGCACCTGCCCGATTACAACCTTCTTAAGCGTATAGATCTGGTGAAACAGCTGCATGAGGTGCGTGCTGTCTTCCAAGTTGTCGGTATAGCTAAATCCCTGCAGATCCTGAATGTAAGCTAAGTCGGCCCCAGCACAAAATACGTCGCCGGCTGCCTGCAACACCACCACTTTGCAGTCGGCGTCGTTTTCGGCGTACTCAAAAGCATGCTTCAACTCTGATACTACGTCGGCGTTTAGGGCGTTGCGCTTGTCTGGACGGTTGAGGGTGATATAGCCGATGCGGTCCTGGCAGTCGTAGGTGATGTAGCGCAGGGCTTCGAGTTCGGGCGTGAGCATGTTTTCCATGAGCGGGCAAAGAAGCGTGAAGCGTACCGGCGGGGCCTAATGTAGACCCGACCAGCGGCCGAAGGGTGGCATCCGGGCCAGTAATTAACGCAAAAAACCGTCGATTAAACGGCGGCCGTTGCCAAATGCCGCCTTTTGCTCGCCCAAATAAGCCTGCAGCCTGTCTAAATGCACCTGCCGCTCGCCCAGTCCCTCGCCGGCTCAGCGCCCCGGCGGGGATAAGCGAAAAGCGCCCTGGGCCGTCACGTCCCAAGTGCGGAGGCCTTGGGCGCGTAGGGCCGAGTCGCTGCGGGCCACGTACCAGCTTTTACAAGACGAGTCGAACACGACCCGTACCTGCGGGCCGAACGCGGCCGCGACGGTTGTGGGATCCAAGCGGGCATTACGGCGCAGCACGAGCACGTCGAGGAACGAGGGCCGGGCGACGGGGGCCAGCCGACCGCTCACGAAGCCGACGCGCAGGCCGCGCCAGCAAGCCAGCACCACGGGGCTGGTTTTCAGGTAGAACGCGGGGTTGGCGCTATCGGCATCGGCTAGGCGCCGCGCGGGCACAGTGGCGCTGCGCCAGCCCACGCGGTAGGCCGGGGCACGCGCCCCGCGCTGGATGAGGCCGGGCAGCAGGCGGTAAGTACGCTCGGTTTCGGAAAGTGGCAGCGAATCGACGGCCACAAATTCGGCCGTGGCCCCGTGCCAGAAGCCCACCACCGAACGGCGCGGAATGCTGTAAACCACGAACTCTTCGGTGGGGGCCATGGCGCGGGCGTCGGCCACGCGGCTACCCGCCAGCCCCAACGCCAAAGTCGCTCCCACACCCAGCCAGCCCAGGCGGCGGGTATGCTGCCACACCAGCCACGCGCCGAGCAAGCCAAAAATGAGCACCGTTTGCGGGGCCGTGACGTGGATTTCGCGCACCAGGGCCCCCGGCAGCGCCCGCCCAATCCAGAAGACATATTCGTTGAACAGCCAAATCATCCACTCAAATACCCAGGCCACAACCTGCGGCAGGTAGTCGAGAATGCTGCTGGCGGCGGGCAGCGCCAGGCCCAGCAATGCCACCAGACCCTTCAGGGCCAGCAGCCCGAGCCCCACGTACACGGCCCCGCTGGAAATGGGAACCGCTACAAGGTTGGACAGCAAAAAGCTGAGCGGGAACTGGTGGAAATAGTAAAGCCCCAACGGGAATGTGGCCACCTGCGCGGCCAGGCTCAAGGCCGTCGCCTGCCATACGGCATCGGCGGCCCAGCCCGCCCCGCGCCAGGCATTCTGGACGGCCCGGGGCTGCCAAGGCCGCTCGCGGACGGCGAAATAAGCTTTGGCATCGAACCACTTAACAATGCGCGGCTGCAGGTACACAATGCTGAGCACGGCCAGAAAAGAAAGCTGGAAGCCCACGTCGGCTACCAGAAAAGGGTCCCACACCAGCAGGCAGAACGCAGCCACGGCCAGCGTGTTGAAGGTGCCGTCCTGCCGCTCCGTGGCCCGGCCTACAATCACGAAGGAAAACATCACCGCCGCCCGCAGCACCGACGGCGAGAGCCCCGTGAGCAGCGCGTAGGCCCAGATAACGGCCAGCCCAGCCCCCGCCGACCAGTACCGGAACCCGCGCGTTCGCCCAAAGCATGCGCGCAAAAACCACGTCATGAACCCGAACAGCAGCCCCACCTGTAAGCCTGACACGGCCATGATGTGCGTGGTGCCGGTAGCAGCGTAGGCCTGCTTGGTTTCGGCGTCCACGTCATCTTTAATGCCCAACACCAGCGCCGAGGCCATGGCGTACTCCCGCTTGTGCCGGATGTAGTGCTTAAAAACGCCGTCGAGTTGCGCAGCAGCCCGCATGCTGATGGCCACTAAGTAGTTGAACGGACTCATGCCCACCACCCGGTACTGATCGGGATGCACAAACTGCTGGTGGTAAACCTGGCGGTATTCCAGGTAGCGGCGGTAGTCGAACTCGCCGGGGTTGAGGGGCCCTTTACTAAGGTCGGGATGGCCCCGCACCAGCCATACTTCGCCGTAGCGTGGAGCAGCCACGCCGCTATCGCGCGGCACCGAGATGCGGACGCCGCCGGTGGCCGTGCGCCAGCGCCCGGCCACGCGCACGGCCCGCACCCGCAGCGTGGTGGCGTAGGTGGCGGGCCGGGCCACGGTGTAGTCGTCCACTACGGCTTGGTAGGCTTCGGTTTGGGCGGATATTTGGACGAGATGGTCGGCCCGGCGGCTTTCAGTCGCGCGCTGGGTTAAGGCAGCTCCGAAAGCGGTTACAGCCAGCAACGACAGCAGTCCCGCCGCGTCGGTGGCGGCCGGGCTGGGCCGACGTACGGCCCACAGCAGCAAGGCAGCGCTGGCCAGGGCCAGGCCCGCAGCCCAAGGCCAAGCCGTCGGCCAGGCCCCCCCCAGGTATAAGTAGGTCACGATGCCCAAAATTAGCGCCGGGGTGTAGCGCAGGAAAGGAAACGTGGCCCAGGTTATCATCTTTGTGTAAGCCCCAGGAAAGCGCGGGGCGCGGCAATGTAGCCGTTTACCGGCAGAGCCGGGGGCCCCCGCAGCCGGTGGGGAGGGCGTTTCCTTCCTAACCGCTGGCCGACATTACCTTGGCAATCCACATTTCGCCTTCCTATGCTTCCCTTGCTCCGTCGCCTCAAGCTCAGCTACGCCGTTTACAACATTTTTCAGCGGCGCCGACTGCTGCACAATGTGCCGGTTTATAAAAAGCTGGGGTTGAACAAGCGTTACTTTTCGCCCGTCAGCAGCCGCGGTTTTGCCCACCTGCCCCCACCTGATGCCAGCGCCGGCCCCACGCTGGCCCAGCGGCTGGCGGCCAGCCCCGCCTTCGGGGCCGTGGGCGCGGCCGGGCAGGCGAGCTTGCTGGGGTTTGAAGTGAACGGCTTTGCGGTACTGCCCGGCTTTTTCGGCTCTGAAGTCGTGGACGGTATCAACGCCGAGCTGGCCCATCTCATTGGCCGCAAGCAGGTTGATCAGCGCTATGGCAACAAGTTTATGTTTGTTTTTCGCAAATCGGCACGCGTCCGGCATGCGGGGGAGGCCTCGGGGCTGCGCGACCTCGTTTCGGCACTGCTAGGCCACGAGGCCACCCTGTTTCAAAGCATAAACTTCCTCAACGGCAGCGAGCAACACACGCATTCCGACAGCATCCACATGAGCACCTACCCGCTCGGCGGCATGGCCGCGGCCTGGGTTGCGCTCGAAGACATCACGACGGAGAACGGCCCGTTACACTACTTCCCCGGCAGCCACGCCCTGCCCTACTACCTCAACGCCGACTACCAAAACGAAGGCTCTGAGTGGCTCATCGGTGATAAAGACTACGCCGAATACGAGCGATTCATTGCTTCCCGCGTGGCCGAGCTGGGCCTGCAAAAGCAGGTTTTCCTGGCCCGCAAGGGTGATGTATTCATCTGG
>JANPOR010000175.1:0-8932 GCA_031428075.1 Hymenobacter sp.
GAGCATAACAGCATGATTGCATAGGTATTAAGTGCTCTTTTCATAAATAAACCTGTTATGGTGCAATGCCATTTCCTCACACCTGAATAACCCCCACATTATACGCCTTCTCAATTGGCGCGTGGTTGGCGGCCGATATTCCCTCCGAAAGCACCTTGCGCGTTTCCAGCGGGTCAATCACGGCATCGACCCAGAGGCGAGCCGCGGCGTAGTAGGGCGATAATTGCTCCTCGTAGCGGGCCTTGATGCGGTTCAATAATTCCTTCTCGGCTTCGGGGGTGATGACTTCGCCTTTAGCCTTGAGCGAGGCGACTTGGATTTGCAGCAGGGTATTGGCAGCAGCGGCACCGCTCATTACCGCCAGTTGGGCGGTGGGCCAGGCCACGATGAGGCGCGGGTCGTAGGCTTTGCCGCACATGGCGTAGTTGCCGGCCCCGTAGCTGTTGCCGACGATGACTGTGAACTTGGGCACCACGCTGTTGGCCATGGCATTCACCATCTTGGCGCCGTCCTTGATGATACCGCCCTGCTCGGAAGCCGAGCCCACCATGAAGCCCGACACGTCGTGCAGGAACACCAGCGGAATGCGCTTCTGGTTGCAGTTCATAATGAAGCGGGCGGCTTTGTCGGCCGAGTCGGAGTAAATGACGCCGCCCATCTGCATGCCGGTTTTCTTGCTCTTCACGATTTTGCGCTGGTTGGCCACGATGCCCACGGCCCAGCCGTCGATGCGGGCCAGGCCGCAGATGAGCGTCTGGCCGTAAAGATCCTTGTAGGGCTCGAACTCGGAGTTGTCGACCAGCCGGTTGATGAGCTCCATCGTGTCGTAAGGCTTGGCGCGGTCCGAGGGCAGCAGGCCGTAGATTTCCTGCTCGTCGAGCTTCGGCGCGGCGGGAGCGGCGCGGCTGAAGCCGGCCGTGGGCAGGGCCCCCAGCTTGTCGAAAATGTTGCGGATGTGGTCGAGGGCCTCCTCGTCGGTGTCAAACTTGTAGTCCGTCACGCCCGACACTTCGGAGTGCATGGCCGCGCCACCCAGGGCCTCGTTGTCGATGGTTTCGCCGATGGCGGACTTCACCAGGTACGAGCCGGCCAGGAATACCGAGCCGGTGCCGCTCACAATCATCGCCTCGTCGCTCATGATGGGCAAGTAAGCCCCGCCGGCCACGCAGGGGCCCATGATGGCCGAAATCTGCACGATGCCCAGGCTGCTCATCACCGCGTTGTTGCGGAAAATGCGGCCGAAGTGCTCTTTATCGGGGAAAATCTCGTCCTGCATGGGCAAGTACACACCGGCTGAATCGACCAAATAAATGATGGGGAGCTTGTTCTCCAGGCTGATTTCCTGGGCCCGCAGGTTCTTCTTGGCGGTGATGGGAAACCAAGCACCAGCCTTCACGGTGGCATCGTTGGCCACCACCACGCACTGGCGGCCCTGCACGTAGCCGACGACGACGACCACGCCGCCGCCGGGGCAGCCGCCTTCTTCTTTGTACATTCCTTCGCCCGCAAACGCGCCAATTTCCACCGTGGGGGCCCCCTTGTCCAACAAATAATTGATCCGCTCGCGCGCCGTGAGCTTGCCCTTGGCTTTGTGGGCGGCGATGCGCTTTTCGCCGCCGCCGAGGGCCGCTTTGGCCAGTTTCTGGCGTAGTTGGAAGGTAAGTTGCTTGAGCTGGTCTTCGTTGCGGTTGAACTCGACGTTCATAAACTTGGGTGGGATGGGGAAAGGATGGGCACAAAAAAATCCGCCCGAAGGCGGATTTCAAAGGTACCGTAGGCAGTCCGAAAGCGGCCCTTACTTGACGACCGGAGCGCTTTCCACCTTCTTGGTTTCGGTGGTCACGGTGCCGTCGGGGCTCTTCGTAGTTTCTTTTTTCACCTTGTCCTTGCCGCCGCCAAACACTGAGAAATGCACGTACCGCTTGGGGTTGGCTTTGAAGTCGACAAGCAGGTCGTTGGAGCTGGCGGTGGTGGCGGCCAAATTCCGGTAGAGGGTGGAATCGTGCAACAGCTGGCCCATCGAGCCATTTTTATCGTTGAGGGCCTTGTTGAGGGTGGACACGGTGGTTTGGGCCTCGGCTAGGGTGGCGTTCATGCGGCGCAGGGCGGGGCCTACTGGGGCATTTTTCAGCGAGTCGGACAGCTGGCCGAAGTTGGCCGCGATGTGGTCCAGCTTTTTGGTGCTGCCGTTGAGGGCCCGGGTGAGCTGGGCCATGTTGGTGGTGATTTCGTTGATGTTGCGCTGGTTTTGCACAATCAAGTTTTTCAGGGCTTCAGTGCTACCCTGGGCATTGAGTAGTGTGGCTTGGAGGCTCACCTTGGCGTCTTTGGTCAAAAAGCCGTTCACGCGCAGCAGCGTCGAGTCCACAGTGCCGAGCAGGGGCAAGGCCTTGGCCTGGAAGGCGTCGGTGATGCTGGCCACAGTGTAGGACTTCAATTCCTCGCCGCCGGTGAACACCTTCGAGTTCTTGCCCATGAACAGCGTGATGGTCTTGGTGCCCAGCAGCGAGCCCGCTAAGCTGGCCACCGTGGAATCGCCCACTACGATGCCTTTATCCAACTCAAACGTGGCCTTCACCTTGTTGCCTTCTTCAGGCAATAGGGCAAGGCTTTTCACCTGCCCCACCTTGATGCCGTTGAATATCACCGGCGCGCCCGCGTTGAGCCCGTCCACATTGACATACTTGGCGAAGTAGGTGTGGCTGCTGGAAAGGATGTTGGACCCGCGCAAGTAATTGAAACCTACGAACAGCGCCACAAGAGCGACCAGGGCCAAGAGGCCCACTTTTATTTCTTTAGACAGCACGGAGGGGAAAATTAGAATGCACAGAAACGAATATTACGTAATTTCAGATTGCGAGGACGCCGGGCGGGACCATCAGTCGCTGGCTTGGTCGTCGACTGGGGCCCCTTCCAGCTCGCGCCTGTAGGCCCGAAAAGCGCGGAAGATGCCCACGGCCATATACGTCTGGTTGGTTTTATCGTTGAGATACCGCTCCTCGGCGGGGTTGGTAAGGAAACCCGACTCAATGAGCACCGAGGGCATGGTCGACTTCCACAGCACGATGAAGCCGGCCTGCTTCACGCCGCGGCTGGGGCGTTTCACGCCGGTGCGCAGCTGCCCGTCTACGCGTTGGGCCAGGCGCAGGCTGTTGGTGATGTAGGCTGACTGGAACAGCGAAAACAGAATGTGGCTTTGGGGCGAGCGGGGGTCGAAGCCGTCGTAGCGGCTCTTGTAGTTGTCTTCCTGAAGGATAACCGAGTTTTCGCGCTGGGCCACGCCCAGGTTGGCGGTGGTTTTGTGCAGGCCCATGGTCCACACCTCCGTGCCGTGGCTGTCGCGGGGCCCGGCGTTGCAGTGGATGGAGATGAACAGGTCGGCGTGTTTGCGGTTGGCGATGGCGGCGCGCTCGTCCAGTTCCACAAACACGTTAGTTTTGCGGGTGTAAATCACCCGTACGTCGGGCATGTTTTCCTCAATCTGGCGGCCCAATGCCAGCACCAAGGCCAAGGCCACGTCGCACTCGCGGGCCTTCACACCCTTGCAGCCGGGGTCTTTGCCGCCGTGGCCGGCGTCGAGCACCACCGTACGCAGGCGGTAGCGGTGGGGGGCCGGCGGGCCGGCCGCAGGCCGGGAAGGAGCCGGTGCCGCGGCCAGCAAAAGCGCGGCACCGGCCAGGGAAGCAATAATCCGCACGTCGTTCGTTGAGGTCGGGTAGCAACCCGCTACCTTTGTAGAAGCCTCAAAAGTAACCCGATTGCCCGCTATATTTTACATCGACCACCGCCAGTTTATGCTTTGCCGGTTTGATGGATACCATCCGGGGGGCCTGCGCTTTTTATTGCTGGCCTGGCTGCTGCTGAGCGGCGCGGTGGCCCTGGCCCAAAGCACGGCCCCCGCCAACCCCGCCGTGCCTGGACAGCGGCCGGGCAGCGCGCCCATGCCCCCGGTGCGCGTCATTTCCCCCGACCCCACCGTGCCCCAGGGCCCGCCCCCGCCCGGCACCACCAATCCTGGGCAGCACACCATCCCGGGCGCTTCGCGCAAACCGGTGGCCGGCGTGCCCGACAGCCTCCGCGAAAAGCAGGGCCCCACGGCGGGGCAAGACTCAGCCAGCCTGGCCCTCCGCCCCAAGGGCCCGGTCGAAACCACGGTGCACTACGTGGCCAAGGACTCGATTCAATTCGACGTGGCCCGTAAGGAAGCCATCCTTTACAACAAGGCCAACGTCACCTACGGCAAGCTCGACCTCAAGGCGGCGCGCATCGTCGTCAACTACGGCACCCACACCATGCTGGCCGAGGGCCGGCGCGACTCGGTGAAGCACAAGATGGTGGACCGGCCCGTGTTCAAGGACGAGGGCGGACAGTACGCGGCGGGTAAAATTGCCTATAACTTCCAAACCAAGAAGGGCAAGATAACGGAGACGGTGACCCAGCAGGGCGAAGGCTATGTGAGCGCCGAAACCATTAAGAAGGCCCCCAATAACGACCTCTACGGCCTGCACGGCCGCTACACCACCTGCAATCTGGAGCACCCGCACTTCTACATCCAGGCCAGCAAGATGAAGGTGATTCCGGGCGACAAGGTGGTGACGGGGCCCTTCAACCTGGTGATTGGCGACGTGCCCACGCCGCTGGGCTTTTTGTTCGGCTTTTTTCCGATGCCCGACAAAAGCCGCGGCTCGGGCGTCATCATCCCCACCTTCGGACAGGCCCAGGACCGGGGCTACTACCTCTCCAACGGCGGCTACTACTTCGCGCCCAACGACAACATCGGCGTGCGCCTCACTGGCGACGTCTACGCCGGCAACGCCCAGAAATTCGGCGGCTTCGGCGGCACGGCCGACGTGAGCTACCTCTCGCGCTACCATTACCAAGGCACGTTTAACTTCCGCTACACCCAGCGCCCGGGCTCCCAGATTCTGTCCAGTACGTCGCTCAACACTAGCCCCGAATACCTCAAGCCGGCCTCCAGCCAGACGTTTTGGATCAGCTGGAACCACACGCCCGTGGCCCGGCCTGGCGGCGGGCGGTTCTCGGCCAGCGTGCAAGCCGGCAGCAGCACCTACAACCGCATCAACAGCCTCACGCCACGCACCTTCCTGGCCCCGGCGTTCAGCTCCAGTATCTCCTACTCAAAGCAGCTGCGCTACCTACCCATCAACTACAGCATCAAGCTGAGCCAGAGCCAGAACACCCAAACCGGCGTCATGGCCTTCACGCTGCCCGACATCAGCGTGGGCGTGGCCCGGCAGTACCCCTATCAGTTGCTGGGGTTGAAGCCGCGGCCGTACTACGACCAAATTAGCATCAGCTACAACGTAGTGGCCCAGAACCAGATTACCAACACTGTGGCGGCCCGCACCATCGACGGTAGCATTCCACTGCTGGGGGGAACTACGGTCGCCAGCCAGCTGCCGGTGAGCTTCAAGAACCTGGGGGCCCTGCTGCGCAACGCGCAAAACGGGGTGCAGCACCAATTCGGCATCTCGCTGGGCACCTACAATGTGGCCAAGTTCCTGCACTTCAGCCCCGGCGTCAGCTACGCCGAAACCTGGTACGCCCAGCGCCTCAATTACAAGTACCTGCCCCGCGCCCAAGCCGTGCGCGTCGATACCGTTCAAGGCTTCAACCGCGCCTACTCCTACTCGGCCAATGCTAGCCTAAACACCACGTTCTACGGCACGCTGGTGCGCAAGGGCACCCATAAAATCCAGGCCATTCGCCACAAGGTGACGCCTAGCCTCAGCTACAGCTACTCGCCGGACTTAACCCACGGCTCGTCTTTCGCGCGGACAGATTTTTATTTACGCGGCGCTGACAATAAGATCCTTCTTGATGCTTCCGGTAATAATATTTCTGGACTACGTGATGCCAGCGGCCGGTTTCTGGACCCGCGTAATTTTTCCCGCTACCAGGGTTTTTTGTACGGGGCCCCCACCTCAGCCAAGGTGAGCCAGGTTGGCTTTTCGCTCCAGAATGCGGTGGAGATGAAAGTGCGCGACTCCAAGGATACCACCGGCACCAATCCATTCAAAAAAGTTAGCCTGATTGACGGGCTTGACTTCAATGGATCGTACAACTTCCTGGCCGACTCGCTCAAACTCTCGCCCCTCACGGCGTCGTTCCGCACGCAGGTAGCCCGCAAGCTTAGCCTCCAAGCCAACGCCTCCTTCGAAGCTTACCAGCGCGACAGCTCCGGCCGCGCCATCAACCGCTACCTATTCGAGCAGTCGAAGCGCCGCCTCATACGCTTGGCAGCGGCCTCGTTTACGACCAGCTACCAGTTCAACCCAGTGGCGGGCAAGAAGCGGAGCGTGGTGCCCCGCCAGGTGGCCCCCACCAACGACCCCGCGCTCGGCACCCCGGGCCCCCCGGCGCAGTACGCCGATTACGTCGATTTTGAAATTCCGTGGGAGCTGAGCCTGAACTACACGGCCGGCTACAGTTCCATCACGCCGCAGCAGCGCGCCGCCAACGCCCGCCTACTGGTGACCAGGCCGCTGCTGGCTACTTCTTCGCTCAGCGTGAGTGGCAGCGTCAAGCTCACCGAAAACCTGCGTCTGAACTACAGCACGGGCTACGACTTCGCCAATGCCCAGGCGTCGTACACTTCCATCAGCTTTTTCCGCGACTTGCACTGCTGGCAGGTGGCCGGGCAGTGGACGCCCTTCGGCCAGCTGCGGGGCTACAACTTCACCATCTCGGCCAAGAGTAGCTTGCTCCAGGACCTGAAATATAACCGCACCCGCAACGTGCAGTACCGGTAGCGGCCGGCTGATTGGGCCCGCGGTGCCACCTTTGCCCCAACCAGGGCCCGCCCCGCATTTTCCCCACCCGTCCTTGCCATGTCGCAGCACAAAGAAATCAAGCTCGTCACCACCCATCAGATGATGGCCATGAAGCAGCGCGGAGAGAAAATCTCCATGCTCACGGCTTACGACTACTCGATGGCTCAAATTCTGGACGGGGCCGGCATTGATGTGCTGCTCGTCGGCGACTCGGCCTCCAACGTGATGGCCGGCCACGAAACCACCCTGCCCATCACCCTCGACCAGATTATTTACCACGCCCAAGGCGTGGTGCGGGCCGTTAAGCGCGCCTTTGTGGTTGTGGATATGCCTTTCGGTTCCTACCAGGGCAATTCATCGGAGGCCCTTCGCTCGGCCATCCGCATCATGAAGGAAAGCGGCGGGCACGGCGTAAAGCTGGAGGGCGGGGCGGAAATCAAGGACTCCATCATCCGGATCCTCACGGCCGGCATTCCGGTAATGGGCCACCTCGGCCTCACGCCCCAGAGCATTTACAAGTTCGGTACGTACTCGGTGCGCGCCAAGGAAGACGACGAAGCTCGAAAGCTACTCGAAGACGCCCGCTTGCTGCAGGAAATCGGCTGCTTCGGGCTGGTGCTCGAAAAAATCCCCGCCGCCTTGGCCAAACGCGTGGCTGAAGAGCTGACCATCCCCGTCATCGGCATTGGGGCCGGGCCCGACGTGGACGGCCAGGTGCTGGTAGTGCACGACTTGCTGGGCATCACCAAAGAATTCAAGCCGCGTTTCCTGCGCCGCTACGCCGAGCTGCACGACATCATGACCGAGGCCGTGCAGCACTACGTGGCCGACGTGAAGAGCCGCGATTTTCCCTCAAAAGAAGAAGGCTATTAATTCGGCGTGGAGGTGGTCCTTCCCGGAAAATTGATTTAATTTTACCCCCGCGGCTCTGGTTTTTATCGTGCGGGTCAAGGCTGCTGCGGGCGGTCGCCTTTTTGGTGCCTGTGGGGAGCGACGCTATGCCAAAATGCTGGGGGGGCAGGGTTTTTAATATTTTGGGGCCGGCGCGGCCCCCGTTTTTATTCCGAGTGACTGCGTGAACCGTCCGAATATTTGGGCCGAAGGCCGGGAAATTATTTTCGAGGATAACCACCTCTTAGTCATCAATAAGCCCGCCGGCCTACTCGTGCAGGGCGACGCGACCGGCGATGAGCCCCTGTCCAAAAAAGCCGCTGAATACCTGCGCTTCAAATACAAAAAGCCCGGCGAAGCCTTCGTGGGCGTGGCCCACCGCATCGACCGCCCGGTGAGCGGCGTGGTGGTGCTGGCCAAGACCAGCAAGGCCCTTAGCCGCCTGAACGAGATGTTCCGCGACTCGCTAATGACCAAAACGTACTGGGCCCTCACTGGCCGGCCGCCCGTGCCCGAAAGCGGCACCCTGGTGCATTGGCTGGTGAAAGACACCATCCGCAACGTCACCAAAGCCTATCCCGAAAAGCATACCCAGGGCCTGCGCTCCGAACTGCGCTACGAGCTACTGGGCCCCGCCGCCAACCGTTTTTTGCTGAAGATTAATCCCGTAACGGGCCGGCCGCACCAGATTCGGACGCAGCTGGCCACCGGCCTGGGCACGCCCATTGTGGGCGACGTGAAATATGGCTTCATCGCCCCGTTGCCCGACGTGAGCATCGCCCTGCACGCCCGCCAGCTGGAATTGCAGCACCCCGTCACGAAAGAAGCCATGACTTTTGTGGCCCCCCTGCCCGACGCCCCCCACTGGGACGCGGCCCGCGCCTTTTATAATTAATGCGCCATTGGCAATGAACAGTTAGGGACCTGTATTCCTGTGTCCGCCCGGATTGTTCACCGCCAATAGCTCGTTGTTAACGGAGCCGCTGCGTGCAAGATTTAGGGTTTATCGCCCCACTTTTCTTCCTCCTAGAGTTCTGGCCGTAATTTTATGATAGAAATGCTGAACCAACCGCAGGGTATTTTACTTGTGCGGGCAATTCATGCTTCTTACAGCTATGGCCATCCTCATCTTTTTCGTTGCCCACTACTACTTATCGCTGTTCACGCAGACGTTTTACTTGCACCGCTACTCGGCGCACAAGATGTTTACGATGAACAAGTTTTGGGAGAAGTTCTTCTACCTGTTC
>JANPOR010000176.1:0-12250 GCA_031428075.1 Hymenobacter sp.
CCGCCCGCCCCCACCGTGATGCTGGTGGCCACCACCTTCAGCATCATACTGAACAGCACCAAAACGAGTAGTAACCAAGGGTTTTGGTCCTGGTACACCGAGAAGATGCTGCCGTCGGTGAGGTGGCTGGAATTGCCGGACAGCAGCAGCTCCACGGTGTTGTAGCCCTCGCCGTAGAGCGTGGGAAACAGGAAAATGAGGGCCCCCAGCCCCACGCCGCCCATCAGCACCTTGCGCCAGTCGAGGCCGGGCCAGCGGGCAAAAAACTTGTCGAACCAGTGGTAGGTCCGAATCATGTACACCGAGAAAAATGCCGTGAACAACCCCAGTAGCACGTAGTACGGCACCGCGTACACGGGCCAGCTTGTGGTGATGAGCGCAAAGGGCTGGCCCGCGTACAGGGCCTTCGACACCACCGTGGCCGTAGCCGACGACAGCAGCAGCGGAATGAAGTACTGCGCCGGCAATTCCAGCAGGATGGTTTCGACCGCGAACAGCACCCCCGCGATGGGCGAGTTGAAGATGGCCGCCACGCCCGCCGCCGCCCCGCAACCGGTGAGCAGGCGCCGCCGCCGCCGGTCCAGGTGCAGCACCCGGCCGGCGTTGGAGCCCAGGGCCGCGCCCGTAACGGAAATGGGGGCCTCGGTGCCTGCCGAGCCGCCGAAGCTCACCGTAAGGAAGGCCGTAATCAACTGCGAATAGAGCTTGGAGCGCGGCACCACGCTGCCTTCGCGGGCCGTGTTGTAGATAATGGGCGCGATGCCCCGGCCCAGGTTGCCGTGTAGCAAGTACTTAGTGACCAATGCGGTGAGCGTGATGCCCACAATGGGGTAGAGCGAGAGCGCAAACACGCGCTGCGGCTCCGCAATGCCTTCCCGGAGCAGCCGGGCCGCCGTGCGCACGCTCGTTTTGAGCAGCACCGCCGCCAGGCCCGCCCCGGCCCCCACCAGCACACTCAAGATGAGCATATATACTCGCTCGCTCACGTGGCGGGCCCGCCACACCAGCAGCGGGCGAAGCAGGCGGTGTACGGTTAGGGTAGGCATAGCAGGCTATAAGGGTGAACAGGCGACCGCCGCGCAAATTTGGGGCCGGTTGACGGGGCTTGCCTTTATCAACGCGCAATTGGGCGCGGTGTTGCGGGCCCCCGGTCCTGGTAGGTTACTCGGGCAAAAAAGCCGGTGGGTTGCCCGTGCCGGCGAACTCGTGTGCAGTGGGGCTTTCGGCTGCCGCGCACGTCCGAAACGGCGGTTGTGGCGCGGGTGGACCCGATGCGGGCACTTCCGGCCCGCCGCTTCGGCCGGGGGTGCTACCTTTGCCCACAGTAAGGGTAGTCGCTTCCGCGGTGCGGGGCGATTTTAAAAGGGAATCCGGTGTAAATCCGGGACAGTCTCCGCTGCTGTAACCCCCATCAAAACCCGGCCGATACGTGGCGCCACTGTTCCTGCGGGGATGGGAAGGCCATCGGCCGAGGGGGAAGTCAGAAGACCTGCCGTTGCTACATACAGTCACAGCTTTCGGTAGAAAGGCTCGTCGTACCATGCCCTATTTCCCGCTTCCCCCCGGCCGAGCCGGGGGCGCAAACCCACTTTTCTTGCTCCGGCGCGGTTACGCGCTGATCGGCCTGCTGCTGGGGCCCCTAGGGGGCTTGGGCCAGGTAGCGGGGCGGGCCACGGCCCCTGCATCGACGGCCCCACCGGTGGCATCTGCTGTCGCTACCGGGCGTACCACGGTGCAGTACGCCAAAGGATTTGCCATCGAGTACCGGGGCAACTACAAGGTGGTTAGCATTCTGAATCCTTTCGAGAAAAAGACGGTCGCCACCCGCTACCTGTTGGTGCCGCGCGGTGCCGCGCGCCCGGCCGGCTACCCCGGGGCCCACGTCATTGCCACGCCCATTCGCAGCTTGGTGGGGCTCTCCTCGCTGCACGTGGCGCTGGCCGATTTCCTGGGGGCCGCGGGTGTGCTGGTGGGCGTGGGCGATTTTAAGTACGCTTCGGCCCCGCGGGTGCGGCAGCGCATCGCCGCCGGCAGAATGTACGAGGTGGGCCAGAGCGAAGCACTGAACAACGAATTAATCATCGCCCATCGGCCCGACTTGGTGATGGCCAGCGGCTGGCCCGGCGAGGGCTTGGCGCACTTCCAGACGCTGGCCGCCGCCGGCGTGCCGGTCATGATTAACTCGGAATGGGTAGAAACCACGCCCTTGGCCCGCGCCGAGTGGGTGAAGGTGTTGGCCGCTCTACTCAACAAGGAGGACCTCGTCAATCAGAAGTTCAACCAGGTGGCGCGCGACTACCAACGCTTAGCCGCCGTGGCGCAGCGGGCGGCCCAGCGGCCCAAAGTGGTGGTGGGCCTGCCATTCAAGGACGTGTGGTACCTACCGGCGGGCGACAACTATATGGCGCAGTTCCTGCGCGATGCCGGCTGCGCTTACCCGTGGGACCGGACGCGGACGGCGGGCAGCAGCTTGGCGCTGTCGTTCGAAACCGTGTCCCCAGTGGCCCTGGCGGCCGACTACTGGCTGCAAACCGGTATCGTCGATACAAAAGCAGCCCTGCTGGCCCAAGATCGGCGCTACGCTGCGTTCCGGCCCTTCCGCGGCGGGCGCGTGTTCAATAACACCCGCCGCACCAATGTGCAAGGGTCCAATGACTACTGGGAATCGGGGGCCGTGCGGCCCGACTTGGTGCTGGCCGATCTCATCAAAATTCTGCACCCGGAGCTGCTGCCCACTTGGGCGCTCTACTATTACCAACCCCTCAAATGACGACGGCTCAGCTTTTGGCAAGCTCCGGGGCAGCGACCGCCTTGCCGGCCCGGCGGCCGGTGCGCGGACTGCTGGCCCTGGCAGCGCTGGTGGCCCTGGTCTTCGTGCTCGACGTGGCCCTGGGCCCGGTGCGCATCGCGCCGCTGCGGGTGGTGCGCCTGCTGCTGGGCCAAGTCGGCGGGGCCGATGCAGCAGTGGCGTTCATCGTAAATGAAATCCGTTTGCCCAAAGCTCTGACGGCCCTGGCTGTAGGCAGTGGGCTGGCGGTGAGTGGCTTGCAAATGCAGACACTGTTCCGAAACCCGCTGGCGGGGCCCTCGGTGCTGGGCCTTACCGCCGGGGCGGGGCTAGGCGTGGCCTTGGTGGTGCTGGCCGGCGGTGGCGCGGCGGCCGGCTTCGCCGTGCGGCAGCTGGGGCTGGGCGGCAGTTGGGCCCTGGTGCTGGCCGCCACGGTGGGCGCGGCCCTGGTGCTGGGCTTGGTGCTGGCCCTGGCGGCGCGGGTGCGCGACAACGTGGTGCTGCTCATCGTGGGCCTGATGATTGCCAGCGCGACCGGCGCGGTGGTCAGCTTGTGGCAGTATTTCAGCGCGCCGGAGCAGATTCAAGAATACTTGCTGTGGACATTCGGGGCCCTCGGGGGCGTGACGGGTGCGCACTTGGCGGTGCTGGCGGCCGCGGTGGGGGCGGGGCTGTTGGGGGCCTTCGCCTCGGCCAAGCCACTGAACGCTCTGCTGTTGGGGGAGAACTACGCCCGCAGTATGGGCCTGAACGTGCGGGGCGCCCGCACGCTCATCATTGCCAGCACGAGCCTGCTGGCGGGGGCCGTCACGGCGTTTTGCGGGCCGATTGGCTTCGTGGGCATCGCTGTGCCCCACCTCGCCCGGGCCCTGCTGCGCACCGCCGACCATCGGGTGCTGCTGCCCGGCGCCGGCCTGCTGGGGGCGGCCCTTGTGCTAGGCTGCGACTGTCTGGCCCAGCTGCCTGGTAGCCAAATTCCGCTGCCTCTCAACGTGGTAACGTCGCTGCTCGGGGCCCCAGTGGTGCTGTGGGTGGTGCTGCGTGGCCGCAACATTCGGTCTTCTTTCTCATGACCACCCCTCAACTCCAGCCCCTGCTAACCGCCGAGGACTTGACGGTGGGCTACTCCGCTCGCAAACACGCGCCGCGGGCGGTGGCCGGGCCCCTGCGCCTGGCCTTGTGGCCCGGCGAGCTGGTGTGCCTGCTGGGCCCCAACGGCGCCGGCAAATCGACGCTGCTGCGCACGCTAGCCGGCTTGCAACCGCCGCTAGCCGGCCGCCTCGCCGTGGGCAGGGCCGCCTTGGCCAGCTTCAGCGCCGCGGCGCGTGCGCGCCAAATCAGTGTCGTGCTCACCGAGCGCCTCGACACCGGTAACCTGACCGTGCAAGAGCTGGTGACGCTGGGCCGCCACCCCCACACCGGTTGGCTGGGCGGCCTCACGTCCCACGACCAGATGCAGGTGCAAGGGGCCCTGGCCGCCACTGATACGGCCGCGTTTGCCTGCCGCCCAGTGGCCGAGCTCAGCGACGGCGAGCGGCAGCGAGTGCTGCTGGCCCGCGCCTTAGCCCAGGACACGCCCATTGTGCTGCTCGACGAGCCCACTGCCCATCTCGACCTGCCCAACCGCGTGGTCCTCATGCGCTTGCTGCACCGGCTGGCGCGCACCACTGGTAAGGCCATCCTGCTCTCGACCCACGAGTTGGACCTCGCCCTGCAGGCCGCCGATCGGGTGTGGCTGCTACCATCAGAGGGCCACTTGCGCACCGGCACGCCCGAAGACCTCGTGCTGAGCGGGGCCTTCGCGGCAGCGTTTGCGCGCGAGGGACTGGCCTTCGACGGTGCCACTGGCACCTTCGCCTTGCACGTGCCCACGGGCCCGGCGGTGCAGCTAGTGGGCGAAGGCGCTGCGGCGTTTTGGACGCGCCGGGCCTTGGAGCGCGAAGGCTTCGTGCCGACCACCGGCCCCGCTGCCCTGCGCGTGACGGCCCCTGACGCGCCCGGCGGTGGTCCTTGGAAAAGCCAGACACCTGGCCAGTCGGCCCGATCCCATGAAACCGTCGAAGCCTTGTTGCGCGCATTGCACCAGCTTTCAGAAAATCAGTCGGTGAGGGTAGTTGTCGAATAATAAGTTTCTCAAAATCAGTTGTTTTTATTAATTACGTCAAACCAATGAAAGATTACATTTTACTCCATTGTCCCAAGCATCGTGGTTTCGAAAGGCAGTTGTTGCTGGGTACGGTGCTGCTGGCTGGCGTGGCGCGTGGGGCCCAGGCGCAGGACCAAGTGCCGTCGCCGGTCGATACTATTCAGCGCCAAAGCCTTACCGAAGTGGTAGTGACGGCTACTCGTGCAGCCACCGAGCGCAGCAAGGTGCCCCAGCAAATCCAAGTCATCGGCCAAAAGGACATCCAACAAACGCCGGCTCAGGAGTTCACCGACGTGTTGAAAAAGAACGCCACGGTCGACGTCATCCAATTTCCTGGCCTGCTGGCGGGCGTGGGCATCCGGGGCTTCCGCCCACAGTACGACGGTCTCAACCAGCGCGCCCTGCTGCTGGTGGACGGCCGGCCCGCCGGTACCGCCAACCTCGCCACGCTCGACTTGGGCAGCGTGGAGCGGGTGGAAGTGCTTAAGGGCCCCGCCTCGGCCCTTTACGGCTCGCAGGCCATGGGCGGCGTGGTGAACGTGATTACCCGCCGCTCGCGCGGGCCGGTGCGCTCGTCGCTATTCGCCGGCTACGGCAGCTACCAAACCTTCCAAATGGGTGGCGCCACGGGCGGCAACCTCACCAAAAAGCTAGATTTTGACCTTTCCTTCGGGATGTTCGACCGGGCCCAGGACTATAAGCTGGGCAGCGGCGGCATTTTTCGCCGCTGGCTCGACGGCGGCCATGCTACCCGCACTTACGCCAATGACAGCACCGCCCGCACCGACGACCAGCGCGCCGACGGTCAGCGCCGCGCCTTTACCAAGCTCAACTACTACTCGGGGGCCTTGCGCCTGGGCTACCAGTTGAGCGAGCACTGGCACGTGGACGTGCGCGGCGAGCGGTTCGTGGCCCGCAACGTACAAGTGCCCAACGACCTCACCTACGGCAGCCTGGGGCCCTCGACCAAGGACATCGAGCGCCAAAACCTGGACCTGAGCGCCACTGGTGATTACGCCCGCCACCAGCTGTTCGTGCGCGGCTATGCCTCGAAGGAAACCAACGACTTCACCACCCTGGCCGACTACACCAACGTGCCGGTGGTGCCCTACCACTCCTACCAGAGCCAGTATTTGTGGAAAGGTGTGCAGGCCAAGGACGTAGTCAAGCTCGGCCGCCAGCGCGTGACGGTAGGTGTGGACCACAACGAGGCCACCAGCAACTCGCAGACGTTTGACAACACCGGCACCAATCAGTCGCCCTACAGTCCCAACTACGCCCTGACCACGACCGGCTTTTACGCCCAAGGCCAGCTGAGCTTACTAGCGGACAAGCTGGTGCTGACGCCGGGCCTTCGCTACGATTTCATCACGTATAACGGCAAGCAAACCGACCTGCTGACCGACTACACGCCCGGCAAAAAAACCAACCCGTTTCTCAGCCCCAGCCTGGGCGCACAGTACGTGCTGGCCGATGGCCTGCGGGCCCACGCCACCGTCGGGCGGGCCTACGTGACGCCCGACGCTTACTACGTGGCCGGCTATTCGCAAACCGTGGTGGACGCGGCCCAGCGGCAGGTGAACCTCACCCGGGGCAACCCTGATTTGCGCAACGAAAACAGCCTGACCTGGGACGCTGGGCTCCGCTTCGACCGGCCGGCCACCGGTCTCTCCGCCGACGTGACCTATTTCGCGACCAGTGTGCGCGACCGCATCACTACCCGCACCACCCAGCCCGTGGGCGAAACCACCGCCGACGGTAGCACTGTGCTTACCAGCACGACTTACGTGAACGCCAACGATAGCAAAATCAGGGGCCTGGAAGCCGAGGTGGGCTACGATTTTGGGGCGATGGCCAACAACCGGTACTCGCTGCGCGTGTACGGCGGTGGGACGAAAATCTTCCGCGCTGATGACGTACTTAACAATACCGATGGTTCGCAAACCACCCGGGCCATCTATAACGTGGCCGTGTTCAACGCCAACTACGGTGTGGCCTACGACAGCAACCACGGCCTGCGCGCCCGCTTGAGCGGCCACTACGTGGGCCGGCGCCAAGACCTCGACTTTACCGACTTCGCCTACCCGCAAATCGAGTACCCGCGCTATATGACCCTGGATTTCTCGGCCGGCTACACCCTGGCGGGCAAGCACACGCTAGCGGTGCTCGTGAATAACTTGACCGACGAAAACTACTACGAAATCCGCGGCTATAACCTACCCGGCCGCAACGTTTCGGGGCGCTACACACTCACGTTCTAGCCGGTTGCGTTGTTTAGTTGAGCCGTGGCAGCAAAGAAAAAGCAACTTAGCCGCCACGGCTCAATCCGGCTATGGTAGCCCGCAAGTCTGGCTCGCGGACTCAGAAAAGATTTTGTTTCCGATTGCAACAAAGTTGCGGATTCCCGTTGAACAATCTGAGACTTTTGTGCAACAATGATGCATATTATTGAATATTTTCAGGCAAATCCATCGGGATGTAGGAGTTAACCGAATAATTGGTTGGCAAGAGAGTAAAGGAAACGGTGCACCTCACCGCAACGTCTTTTAGACGGGTTGAGCCGGGTTGTCCTCTAAAACGACCGAAACGATGAGGCCAACTGCTGTTACCACTGTCGTGCCCAAGGCGGCTCGAGTCCATCGGTGGTGGGCGATACCGCCCGATTATCACCGAGATTTAAACTGGTGGTGCCTACGCTGTCATCGACATGTTGATGCTGCCGCAGGGCGGGCCGGGCCCCCACGCGCATACTGGCTCTCAGGAGGCTTTTTACGTCTTGGAAGGGAAGGTTGTAGTGCGCGGCGAAACGTAGACCCACACGGCCTGGAAGGGCTCGTTCGCCAACATCTCCTTGGGCGGGCAGGTGCATAACTTCAAAAACGAAGCGAATGCCACCGCGCATTTATTGTGCGTGGTAGTGCCCGCTGACCTGGAGGCTCTTTTTGAGGGGATTGGCAAATCCGTGCTGGCCGGCACTTTCCTGCTCCCTCCGACCATGGGCCCGGAGGGGCAACAACACCTGCAGGGCATTGCGGAAAAATACGGTCAGGAATTGTTTCCGCCGGACTATTTTGACAAGTAGACTGGTATGGGTTACCGGCCGTTCTCTTCCCCATGCGATGAAAACGGCCATAGTCCTGAGTACCGTCCGGGTTGCTTTTGGGTAAAATACAGCCAGACCGTTAAGTAAGCTGGAATTGTCGCGGCTTCGACTCGGCTTTTTCTACCCGGTCAGCTTATCCGGTGTGATCGGCAATTCCCGTATCCGTTTGCCTGTGGCGTGAAATACCGCGTTGGCCACGGCGGCGGTAAAGCCCACGAGGCCGATTTCGCCGAGGCCCTTGGCCCCGATGGGGTCGAGGATGGCATCGGGCTGGTCGAGAAGAATGACGTCGATGTCGGGCACATCGGCGCTGGTGGGAATGTGGTACTCGGCGAGGTTGTGGTTCACGAAACGGCCGTAGCGGTGGTCGAGCACGGCGTTTTCCATTAGGGCCAGGCCGATGCCCCACACTACCGAGCCTAGCACCTGGCTGCGGGCGGTTTTGGGGCTGATGATGCGGCCCGCGTCGAGGGCCGACACCACCCGCGTCACGCGTACCTCGCCGGTGCGGGAATGTACCAGCACCTCCACGAAGTTGGCGCAGAATGACTTGCTGGAATATTGCTTGGCCTCGGGGCCGGCCTTGGCCTCCCGGGTTGCTTCCAGCGCGGGCAAGCCGTGGTGGCGCAGCACCTCGGCGTAGGGAATGCGCCGCTCGGGGTCGCGGGCCAAGCGCAAAGTGCCGTTTTCGGCGATTAATTCGTTGGCCTGGGCACGGCCAAACAGCGAGTGACCTGGTTGCACGGCCAGCGCCCGTAGCTGCTGCTGTAAGGCCGCGCACACCTCGTGTACCGCCGAGCCTACCGACGCGACGGTGTGCGAGCCGAACTGGCCGGGAGCCGGTGGGAAGGCCGAATCGCCCAGCTCGAACTGCACTTGGGCAGGGGCCAGTCCCGTCGCCGCGGCGGCCACCTGCGTCATGGCCGTGGCGGTGCCGGTGCCCACGTCGGCAGTGGCGCTTTGGACTAATAGGGTACCGTCGGCGCGCAGCTGGGCGCGGGCAGTGGCGGGGGCCCGCCGGGCGGGGTAGATGCCCATGCTCATGCCCCAGCCCACTAGCCAATCGCTTTGGCGCATGGAGCGCGGAGAGGCCGGCCGCTGCTTCCACCCAAACCGCTCGGCCCCTTGGTCGTAGCACTCGCGCAGGCGGTTACTTGACCAGGGCAGGTTTTTTTCGGGGTCGGTGGCGGCGAAGTTCTTGAGCCGCAGTGCCAGCGGGTCCATGTTCAGGGCGTAGGCTAGCTCGTCCATCGCCGATTCGAGGGCGAAGGAGCCGCTGGTTTCGCCGGGGCCCCTGGTCCAGCAGGGCGTACTCATATCCAGGGGCACCACGCGGTAGCGCACGTCGAGGTTGGGGCAGGCGTAGGCCGCTTTGGTGGGGTGCAGCATCCGCTCGGCAAACAGCTCGTACTGCGAACTCATGCCGTGGCCCAAGTGCGTGATGCCGGTGAGCGTGCCGTCGGGCAGGGCCCCCAGGCCCACCTGCTGGATGGAGCGCGGCCGGTAGCCCACCATGTTGAATTCCTGCTCGCGCCCAAGCATCACCTGGACCGGCCGGCCCACCTTTTTCGCTCCCAGAATGGCCGCTACCTCGGGCGGCCAAATGCGCGACGACCCTCCGAACGCCCCGCCCACGAACGGCGAATGCACCTGCACCTGACTTTCGGATAGCCCAAACATCCTCATCAAGTCCTGCTGGGCCAGCTTGGGGGCCTGCGTTTTATTGTACACCGTCAGCCGCTCGCCCTGCCACACTGCCACGGTGGCGTGGGTTTCCAGCGGGTTGTGCACCTGGATGGGCGTGCGGTATTCCTCGTACACGTGCACCGGGGCCGCGGCGTAGGCCCCCGGCTGGCCGCGCTGGTAATCGGGCTCCTGCTTGGGCGTTTGGCCGGTGGCAAGGCGGGTCCCCAGGTCGGTTTGGGGCGCGTCGGCTTCGTATTCCACCCGCACCAAGGATGCGGCGTATTGGGCCTGCTCCAGCGTTTCGGCAATGGCCATGGCCACCGGCTGGTTACTGAAATGAATCTGGTCGTCGTAAAACACCCGGATTTCCTGGCCCTCCACGCGCGGGTTGTGGTTGGCCTCGGCGCTGGCGTAGGCCGGCACTTTGGGCGCGTTGAGGTACGTGAGTACGGCCAGCACGCCGGGCGCCCGCTCGGCGGCCCGGGCGTCGAGTTTTTTAATACGGCCGCGGGCAACAGCGCTGGTCGTCAGTACGCCATAGGTGCAGCCGTCCACGCGGTGCTCGGCGGCGTAGCGGGCTTGGCCGGTCACTTTCTGGCGGCCATCGACGCGGCTCAGAGCGGGGTTGGGGGGCAAAACGGGCTGCTTGGGCATGGGAAAAGGGTGGACGAGGAATTGCTCCGGCACACGCAAGCCGCCGGTTTCGGGCTATTTGCTGTAGCGTGGACTTTAGCTTCGCTGACCTTCGGTTGTAGTCCGCGACGTTAAACGGTAATCGTGCAGTCACGGCGACTACAATCACTGCGTTACAGCTCCATAATGTCTTCGTTCCAGAGCGTGGGCTCGGCTTCGATGAATTCTTGCATCATGGCTACGCACTCGTCCAGGTCCAGAATCACGACCTCCACGCCGTGGCTTTCTAGAAATTCGCGCGACTCTCCGAAAGTGCGCGACTCGCCCACGACTACCTTCGGAATCTTGAACTGCACGATGGTGCCGGCGCACATGTAGCACGGCATCAGCGTGGTGTAAAGCACGGTATCGCGATACGTGCGCTGGCGGCCGGCATTCATCAGCGCGTCCATCTCGCCGTGCTTGATGGCATTGTCCTCCTGCACGCGCTTGTTGTGGCCCCGAGAGATGAGTTTGCCATCACGCACCAGCACCGAGCCGATGGGAATGCCACCTTGTGAGCGCCCCAGGCGCGCTTCGTCGATGGCGGCTTGCATGAATTCGTCCATGTGGTTTGTCATTACGAAGAATTTGTCATCGCGAGGAATTTGTCATTGCGAGCGCAACGAAGTGGAGCGCGGTAAACCACCCTGTTCTCAGCGACTTGTTTGGTTGAGTGACGAATCTAGAGGTAGTTAGGTGGTAATTCGGAGAATTAAGGCTGTCACATTATTAGGATGGTCGCTGAGACCAAGACGGTTTGCCGCGCTCCACTTCGTTGCGCTCGCAATGGCATTACCGGGCACAGATGCCCCTATAATCGCAGTATTCGCATTTTGTGAAGTCATCGGTTTTGCGAATGGGCTCGGTCGGGTCGAGTATTTTTAGAACAATTCTTGTGATTAATCCCTCTGAAACCTGCACGAAATCTTGTCCATCAGCCGTCAGAAACGATAAGTCGGCCGAGAGCAGGCCCGCATCGAGGTTGCGCATCGAGACGATGGCGGTGTTGGCGGTCTCGCGCTTTTCGGTGCTGGCCAGCATGAAGCGGTAGAGCCAGAGCTGGCGCACCTTGTCGGCGCTGCTACTAGCTTCGGTGAGCAGGCGCTCGGTGGCTTCGGCGGGGGTGAGGCGGTTGCGGTAGCCGGTTAGGTTGAGATCGTTGGCTTCGACGAGGCCGGTTTTGTAATCCACCACCCGCAGACGGCCGTCAGGCAACTGGTCTACCCGGTCGGCCATGCCGAAGAGGCGCACGGCCAGGGCCCCCGAGCCGGGCACGTCCACGAACACGGTGGCGGCCAACGGTTTCTCCAAGCTAAAAAGCCGCAGCGGTAGGCCTTCGCGGGTGGGCAGGCCCTGCAGGTAGCGCGTCACGAGGCGCGTGGCTACTTGGCCGTACACGTGGTTGAGGCCCTCGTCGGGGCGGGCGTAGCGCTCGGTGTCCTCCTGGCGCAGGGCCCTGGCCACCTCGGCGGGCACCTGGGCCAGCAGGGCGGGCAGGTCGGCCTCGGTGAGGGAGCGGGCGTCCTGCTCGAAGGGGCGGAGCAAGTTTTCCAGCGCCGCGTGCACCATCGTGCCGAAGCTGCTGGCTTCCAGCACTTCCTCCACGGCCTCATTTTCGTGGAAGCGGGCCACCTTCGAAAAGTAAAACCGCAGCGAGCAGGCCAAGAAGTCGTTGAGGCGCGAGGGCGAAATGCTGCGCTCCAGCACGCCGCGCAGGGCCCCCAGCAACTCAGCGTCTTTTTCAAGTACGAAGTCCCCGGCGTAGCTGGCGGTGGCTTCGACCGAGTCGGGCACGACCACGGTCAGGTCTTCCACCGTCAGCAACGGGTTTTGGGGCCGCAGGTCGTTTTCG
>JANPOR010000177.1:0-4108 GCA_031428075.1 Hymenobacter sp.
GCGTTTTTTCTGTTTTAATGGCCGCAGTCCGCGTGGGGTAGCTGCTTGGCAAACTTTATCTTGGCACCCGTCATCAGCTGATTATCAAAGCAAAAAAGCGACTGGCTTGGCGAAAAGCTAGCATATCAGCCACCCGCGTTATCACGGGCACGGTACCGGTCTACTCCAGAATCCAGAGGCCGAATTCTGGGTCGATGAGCTGGTTGAGCACCTGCGCGTCGTGGCCGCGCAGGGCGCCTTCCAGCAGCAGCCAGGCCCCCGTCACGGTGGTGTCGGCGGGCATCACCGGGTTTTGGCGCGGGCCGCCGCCGGGTCTGGCTTAGGGGCGGTGGCGGGCAGGGCTTGCGCTGCGCTTTGCCCGGCGGGCTGGTTGGGCATGCCGTTGGGATTCTTGGTGTCGCAGGCCACCAGGAGCAGGGCGGCGGGACAGGGTAACCAGGATTGCAAGCGCACGGCGTGCTGAGTTCAAAGGAGAGCAGTAAAAATTAGTGCGGCGGGGTGCTGGCGTCGGCGTTCAGCCAGTCGATGCCTCTGCGGAGCCAGCGTTGGGAGGTTTCCTCGGGCGAGCCGGGCTCGGGGCGTAGGTCGTAGTGCCACTCGGCTTGGGGCGGCAGGCTCATGAGGATGCTTTCGGTGCGGCCGCCGGTTTCCAGGCCGAAGCGCGTGCCGCGGTCGATGGCCAGGTTGAACTCGGCGTAGCGGCCGCGGCGCACCAGCTGCCAGTGTTTCTCGCGCTCGGACCAGGGCAAGTCGCGGGTTTGGTGGATGATGGCTTGGTAGGCGCGGCCGTACACTTCGCCCACGTCCTGCACGAAGGCGAACAGCTCCTCAAACGAGCCGTCCTGCCCTACGGTGAGGCGGTCGAAGAAAAGACCGCCTACCCCGCGGGTTTCCTGCCGGTGCGGCACATAGAAATACTCATCGGCCCAGGTTTTGAAGCGCGGGTAATAGTCGGGGTTGTGGCGTTCACACACTTCCCGAATCTGCTCGTGAAACCAGCGGGCCTGCGCTACGTCCACGTAAATAGGGGTTAAATCCAGGCCGCCGCCGAACCAAGCTTCGCCGTTGCCAGCCTCGAAGTAGCGCAAGTTCATGTGCGAAATGGGCACGCGCGGGTTGCGCGGGTGCTGTACTACACTCACACCGGTGGCGAAGTAGCGCCGGTCGGGAAGCAGCAGCGACTGCGCCACCTTTTCGGTCAGTCCGCCCCATACAGCCGAGAACGCGACGCCGCTTTTTTCCAGCACATCGCCGTCTTGCAGCACCCGCGTGCGGCCCCCGCCGCCCCCAGCGTGCTCCCAAGTGGTTTCGGCGAACTTGGTGCCGCTGCCATCGGCCAACTCCAGCCGGTAGCACAACCAGTCCTGAAAGTGGCGCATCCAGTTTTCCACGGTGGTGCGCGGGGGAGCAACGGCAAAATGAGCGGGGTTATTCATAGCAGAAGGATAATAAAAAGCAGCGCAGACTCTGCGCTATTGCGTTCAGAGGGCCCTAGACCAATGGAATGGCGTGGTAAACCGAATGAACGTTTGGTAACGTTTGCGGCTCCGAGTGCTGCGCTTAGCGTTCGCAGCACGTTTTGTGGTCCATGTTGTGCCCGATGGCGCGGAGCACCAGCACCGGAATTTGGGTGTGGTAGGCTCGGGTTTTGGTGTAACAGGTGGCGAAATACTGCACCAGCTGCCCGGTGCTGGTGGGCGCGATGATCAGCACTTCGGCGTGTTCCCGGGCGCAAAACTCATCGATGCCTTCCAGGTGGGCCTCGTCTTCTACCAAGTGTTTCGGTGAGGGCAATGCCGACGTCGGCCCGTTGCAGGGCGCCGGCATCGTTCAGGTTGTCGCCTACCATCACCACCTGCCGCCCGCCGGCATAAACCACCTTGCCCACCGCTCTGGCCACCGGCACGCTCTCGCCCGACACGAAGCTGTAGTCAATCAAGCCAGTGCCGTGCAGCAGCACGGCATCGGCCGGGATAATTTCCTGGCGCCGCTCCCGGATGCGCTGGCCGGCCGGCAGCTCCTTTACCGACACCGACTGCTCGCCCGACTTGGTGAGCAGCGCCACGGCCACGGGGAAGTAGGAGGTGAAGTCGCGGTCGAAGCGCAGGGTGTCGTAGCTGTGCTGCTGCATCCATTTGCCGATGAGCATGAAGAACACCAGGCCTGTGAACGAGTCGAAGTAGCCCGGCCCACGCTGCATCAGCACGTCGAACACGCTGGTGGTGAACAGGGCCGTGAGGCCGAGGCTGATGGGAAAATCAAGGTTAGTATAGCGCTGCCGCAGCCCCAGCCAGACCGACCGGTAGAAGCTGCACGCGCTCACCAGCAGCACCGGTAAGGCCAGCAGCAAGCTCAGCCAGCCAAACACCCGCCCGAATAGCGCGTGCAGCCCTTCGGTAAAGGAAAAGTAGTCGGGGAAGGCCAGCAGCATCACGTTACCAAAGCCAAAGGCCGCCACGCCCAACTGGTAATAAAGTGTGCGGTTGGCAGCGTGGGGCTGTGCGCCCAGCTTGGCCAGCGTAATCTGCGGCTCGTAGTTGATGGCGGCCAGCAGCGTCACCACCTCCTTGAGGTTAGTAGTGGCCGGCTGGTAGCTTACCGTCAGTTCTTTGCGCAGGCAGTTGACCCGCGACTCCAAAACACCCGCATTCAGCCTGAACAGGTTTTCGAGCAGCCAGATGCAGGAGGCGCAGTGCATCTGCGGGATGGTGAGCGCGAGCCGCGCCAGGGTAGACGAGCGGAACGCCAGCAGCTGGCTCTGCACCGATTCCAAGTCGAGGTAGTCGAAGCGGCCCAGCAGCCTCACAGTCTTTACGCGTTGGCCAGCCTGCCCGTCGAGGTGGTAGTAGCCGCACAGGTTGCTGGCCGCCAGCGGCTCGTACACGGCCTTGCAGCCCTGGCAGCAAAAATGCAACTCGGGCTGGCTGCTTAGCTCAATTGGTTCGCCGGGGCAGTCGTCGCCGCAATGGGTGCAGGCAACGCGGATAGTGGTTTCAGGGGCAGTGATAGGGTGCACAGGCGGGTAGGCTGATGGCAGCCTCAAAGTTCCGATTAGTGGCCCCCCGGAAAGCTGATGAATGTCAGCGTGAGGGCTGATTCATTTCAGTTAGCGCTATCGATAAATCAGGATGCGGGCGGCTTCCAAGCACTCCAGGGAATGAGGCGCGCCATTCGGGATGATGACGTAGTCGCCCGCCGTTACCGCGGTTGGCACTTCTTCCACCGTGATGATGAGTCGGCCGGCCAGCACCGTCACAAGTACGTCGACGGATGCATGGTGAGTAGGCATGATTTCACCAGCCGCAAAGGTTTTGTAGATGACCTTCTGGTCGTTTTTCTCCAGCAGCACGAGGGCTTTTTGTTCGCCGGCGGCAGGGTGGTTGCCAGCCAGCAGGCTACCGGATTTCAAGGGTGAGTAGGTCAACATCATCGCGAAGAGGAGATTATTTCAAAGGCGAACTGGAATCGTCAGAACTTCCGGGAGTGGCAGGCCGAGCAGTCCGACGGCATTGGGAGGGCATGGGCTTGTTTGTGAATCGCCTCGTCCATGGCTTGCTGGAAGGCATCCAGGAGTTGACTGCGGGTGGAATCCGGCAGGTTCGGCAGGACTTGCTCCATAGCCGTGCGGTACACGTGGGCCATGAAATTGGGCCCGTACCGGGTAAAGAACCGGTCGTGAACGTTGCCAAACGACACCCTTTCCGCCGAGGAAATGGCCAGCGACAGGGCCAGCCATTCTTTCGCGTTGTTGGCCAGGTCAAATTGTAATTCCTGCGTCATGAGCTCGTAAGAAGCGGCGGTAGAAAAAGCGGCTTTCCGGATTGTTTGGAAAGCTGCTTTTGCTTGGACCCATTGGAATGGCCAAAGCTACCGGAGCTCTTTCGCTCCGGGCATGACAAACCTCGCCCGCCCGCACGAGTTTTGTCAGTTCCCGACGGCCCCGTGAAAGGCGAACAACGGGCCCTGCAACGGGCGCCGGAGGAGGGGGTCGGGTTCGATTACCAGCGGGCGCGGCGCAGCTTTTCGGGTTCCAGCACCCGCACGTTTTTGGGCGTGAGCTCGATCAGTCCGTCGGCTTTGAACTCGCTGAGCGTCCGGATCAGCGACT
>JANPOR010000178.1:0-1817 GCA_031428075.1 Hymenobacter sp.
ACCCGGGTTCGGGAAGAAACCACGAAATATGGCATGTGGTAAACGCCAAAAACACCCGGCGCCGGCTGGAACGAGTCCAGCCGGCGCGGCGGAGCGAAAGCCGGGCAGGGGCCCTAGCTGGTTTTCACCTGGGCGTGCTGGCTCACGTCGTCGTCCTGGCTGGGCTCGCCCGTCACCACAGCGCGGGCGTAGCCGTAGGCGCGGCTGAGCAAGCCGCTGGGCGAATCCCAGAACTCGCCCTGCTCGATAACCACTTTCAGGATCATGATGTTCGGGTCTTCCTTGCCCTTCGGGAACCACACCCGCATGTCCTCGGTGTAGAGCTCCGCAATTTTGGCCTCATCGCGGTAGGCGTTGGCGTAGCCCGACACGGACACGTACACGTTGGAGTCGGGGCTGGCGTAGCTCAGGCCCACTTTGCTGTCTTTGTTGACCTCGTACACCTTGGCCGAGTGGGAATCGGTGAGGAAGAGCAGGGAGCCGTCAGCCTCGGGCCGCAAGGCGGCCATGGGGCGGCTGTGCAAGTTGTGCTGCTCGTCGAAGGTGGTGAGCATGGCGATGCGCACGTCTTTTATTTTGTCAAAGAGCTTGTTGAGGTCGTGGGTGACGGGCGAGTGGTCGGACATGGGGGAGGAGAATTAAGAAAGAAAAAACCCCGGCGCGGCCGGGCTTGTCTTTACGGTCCCCGCCCGCCCGGCGTTGCCGCCGGGCCCCGCACCGGGGCCGTACCTTCCGCCATCGATGAATTTTCTTGCCCACCTTTTCCTGGCCGGCCCGCCCGTGGGTCCCGGCTACGCCGACCGCCTCGTGGGCCAGTTCATCGCCGATGCGGTGCCCGGCCGCCGCCTCGATGGCTACCTGCCCGGCGTGCAGGCCAGCATTCGCCAGCACCGGGCCATTGACACGTTTACCGACCAGCACCCGGTGGTGCGCCGGGCCACGGCCCGCCTGCGCGGGGCCGGCCACGGCAAGTACGCCGGCGTGGTAGCCGACGTATTCTTCGACCACTTCCTGGCCCGCTACTTCCCCGAGTTTTCCCCCGAAAGCCTGCCTGATTTTACCCGCCGCGTGTACGCCCAGCTGGGGGCCCGGCAGGCGGAGTTTCCAGCCCGCGTGCAGCAGTTTTTCCCGCACCTGGTGCAGCACAACTGGCTGCTCCACTACGCCGAAACCGAGGGTGTGGCCCGCAGTCTGGCTGGCCTCAGCCGCCGCGCGCGGCCGGGCTCCATCATGGAAACGGCCCCCGTGGAGCTGCTGGCCCACTACGCCGCCTACGAGGCTGATTTCCGGGAATTTTTCCCACACCTTGAGTCGATGGCCCACGCCTCGAACGACTGGCTAATCGGGCCGGAGGGGCCGTAGCGCCAACGCGGCGGCGGGCGTGGCCGCCCGGGCCCACTACTTTTGCCTCGCCCACCAGTCCCTTCCTTTACTATGCACTACCGCCCCCTCGGCAAAACCGGCTTCTCTGTTTCTGAAATCAGCCTCGGCACCTGGCAGGTGGGCGGCAAGTGGGGCGAACCTTTCCGCGATGCCACCGCCGACGCCATCCTCGACGCCGCCGTCGACGCCGGCGTCAATTTCATCGACACGGCCGACGTCTACGGGGAGGGGGCTAGCGAGGCCGCCGTGGGCCGGCTGGCGCGCCGTCGCTCCGAGCGCATCTTCGTGGCCACCAAGTGCGGCCGCCGCTTGCAGCCCCACACCGCCGAGGCCTACCAGCCCGCCGTGCTGCGCCGCTTCGTGGAAGACAGCCTGCGCAACACGGGCCTCGATACCCTCGATTTGGTGCAGCTGCACTGCCCGCCCACCGAGGT
>JANPOR010000179.1:0-5913 GCA_031428075.1 Hymenobacter sp.
GGGCACCGGCCAGCTAGCCTTCGCCGTGCCCGTCAAGGAGTTTGTCTTCAAGCGCACGCTCATGCAGGAGCACTTCAACGAAAACTATATGGAGTCCGACAAATTCCCGAAGGCCACCTTCAACGGGCGCTTCACCGGGGCCGACATGGCCGCATTGGGAATGGCGGGTTCGCACGCCGTGCAGGTGGAAGGCGACCTGACGCTGCACGGAGTGACGCGCCGCGTGACGGTGCCCGGCACGCTGGAGCTGAAGAACGGCCAGCTGCTAGCCTTCGCCTTTTTCAACGTGGCCCCGGCCGACTACAACATTGAGATTCCGCTGCTCGTGCGCCAGAATATCGCCAAAATCGTGAACGTCCGCGTGTCGCTGACCTGCGACGCGGTTGGCAATGCGACACCCATCACGCGCTCCAATGCTCCTTAGGAAATATGCAAACAATATTCAGGCAAACTATTGTATTACAAGACTAAAGCTCTCATAGGCATTTCCATGGGTACGTTTAGCTTGTTTGGTGGGCCCGGCGGGGGCCCCGGCGGCCCGCACCCAGGACGACCTGCTCGGCCAACTCGAAAAAACCGCCGATCCGCCCCAGCGCGAGGTGGTAGCGGCCACCTTCAAGGGCACGCACGTCATCAACGCACAGTCGGTGGAAAACCTGGGCAAGGGCACGCTGACCTTCCTCATCCAGCACCGCTTCGGCACGCTCAACTCTGAGGCCTACAAGTTCTTCGGCCTCGACCAAGCCGTGCTGCGCCTGAGCTTCAAGTACGGCCTGACCGACCGCTTGGTCGCGGGCATGGGCCACAGCGACGTGGAGAAGACCTTCGATGGCTTCCCCAAGTACCGGGCCCTACGCCAAACCACGGGGCCCAGGGCTGAGTCCATCTCCGTCACTCTCTTCGCTTCCGCGGCCCTCACCACCCTGCGCTTCACCGACCCAGCCGACCGAACCAGAGCCTCGCGCGTGGTCTACGCCTGCAGGTCCTCATCGCCTGCAAGCTCAGCCCCGAGCTGTCGGTGCAGCTCATACCCACGCTCGTCCACCGCAACTACGTGGCCACGCCCGGCGAACAGAACGACGTGTACACACTGGAGGCGGCCCTGCGCCGCAAACTTACCAAGCGCATTACCTTCACGGCCAACTACTTCCACCTGCTGCTTGGCCAGGCCCGCAACTTCCGCAACGCGCTGGCGTGGACACCGAAACCGGGAGCCGCGTCTTCCAATTGCACGTGACCAACTCGAAGGGCATGACGGAGAAGTTCTTTGTACCCGAAACCACCGGCAACTTCTTCCACGACGACCTCTATTTTGGCTTCATCATCGCCCGTAACTTCATTCTCAAGTCACAGCTGTAAAGTGCGTACTACATTGCTTTTAGGCGATTACTTGGCTGACTGGAGCAATCCTTTTCTACGCCATTCCGAGTAGGCAGACAGAGTCTTTGCAGCGGTGCGGCGAACCAGCCGGCTGCCGGAAACGCATTTCCCTACAATTGCCGGAGCCCAAAGCCTGCGCCGTTCCCCGCGCCCCGCAGGTTGGCCCTTGGCCCCTCTTTTATTGTCCGACTGAGTTGCGCCCACCTCTTTTTGGCTGGTCCCTTGCGGACCACGACTAGGAACCTGCGTGTCTCTTTTTTTCTGTCATATAACCGGATAAACATCTTATGAATAAATACTTATATCTTCATTGTCATGGCAAAATCAGTGAATTACTTCTCGACGCATGGCTGGTTGATCGGGCTTGTACTGGCTCCCTTCGGCGTGCCGGACTTGGGGACCCTCGGCTGTAAAAAAGACGCTGGCGCACCCACCGTCGACGCAGACGCCGTGACCAATGTGAAGCTGGCCAACTCAGCCACGCTCGGCTCCTTCCTGACCGATTCCGTCGAAAACACCCTGTACTTCTTCGCCCGCGACATGGCTGGTGCCAGCACCTGCGCCAGCGCCGCCTGCAATTCCATGTGGCCCGTGTACTACAACGCCACCCTCAAGGCCCCCAAGACTCTAAAAGCCGAAGACTTTGCCACCAAACCCACCACCGACGGCCGCCTGCAAACCACTTATAAAGGGTGGCCCCTCTACTACTTCGCCCCACCGGCCAGCGGCGTTTGTACACGCGGGTCCGTCGGCCAAACCAACGGCAACGGCGTGGGCGGCATTTGGCACGTGGTGAACCCCGCCTACGGCGTGGTGCTGGCCAGTAAAAGCGTAGAGGACCAAACCACACACGTCGTGGTCAACAAAACCTTTTTAGTTGACGCCCAGGGGCGCACGCTTTACTATTTTGCTAAGGACAATTCTAATCTCACCGCGCAGCCCACAAACTGCACGGGCGGCTGCGCCAGCACTTGGCCCGCGCTGTACCTGAGCGCGCCAGCCGTGCCCTCAACACTGGAATCCAGCGATTCAGTACCATCGCCCGCGACCCCAGCACTACCACGGGGCCCTACGGCACTACCACTAGTTCGCGCGAGCAGCTGACGTACAGAGACCACCTCCTTTACTACTACGCGGGCGACAACGCCACCCGCGGCCGCGTCGAAGGCCACGTTCCAATAGCTTCAGCGACTTCTGGTTCGTGGCCATCCATTAACTTATTAGCACGTTATTAGCACGTCCCGGGTGCGGTGGGCCGCTGTGGCGCGGGTCCGCCTGCCTAGGCTGTGGAGAAGAAATAAGCGGCTGCCATTCGCTACCTTAGCCCGGTCAGTTGCGGTGTATATTCCACCGCCAAACGATTTTTCTTCCACTCAACCCCGCAATATTATGGCTTCCCGCAGGTCTTTCATAACGTCAGCTGCCCTTCTTTCCGCCGGCGTGCTGATGTCGCCATCCCTCCTGGCCTACAATAAGCGCTATATTGGCTTGCAACTCTACACTGTGCGCGACGCCATGGCGCAAGACCCCACGGGCACCCTGGCCCATCTGGCCAGAATCGGCTACAACTCGGTGGAGGGGGCCACCTATACCGGCAGCGAGAAATTCTACGGCATGGCCCCCAAGGCATTTGCCGCGCTCCTCAAGCAAAACGGGTTGGTCATGCCGAGCAGCCACTATCGACTGGGCGAAGAACAAATGAACGGGGCCCCGGCGGCGGGCACGATGCTGCACGACTGGGACCGGGCCGTGGACGACGCCGCGGCGGTGGGCGTCAAGTACATGGTGTGCGCCTACCTATCAGAAGTCGAGCGGGGTGGCCTAGATCATTACAAATACGTGGCCGAGCAACTCAACAAGGCCGGCGAACGGTGCCAGAAAGCGGGCCTCCAGCTCTGCTACCACAACCACGACTTCGAATTCAAGGCCCAGAACGACCAACTGCCCTACAACCTCTTGCTGAACAGCACCGATAAAAAGCTGGTGAAGATGGAGCTGGACCTGTACTGGGTGACGAAAGCCGGCCAGGACCCGCTGGCTTTGTTCAAGCAGCACCCCGGCCGCTTTCCGCTGTGGCACGTGAAAGACATGGATAAAACGCCGCCGAACACGTTCACGGAGGTTGGCAGCGGCATCATCGACTTTAAAAAGATCTTTGCCCACGCAGCCGAAGCCGGCTTGCAGTACTTTTTCGTGGAGCAAGACAGCACCCCAGGCTCACCCTTCGACAGCGCAACCAAAAGCTTCGACTACATTAAAAAGAACTTGATATAGCGCTGGTTAAAACCTACCCAAAATCGCAAAAAACGCTCATACTGAGCGTATGTTTTGACAGGGGCCCACTTCAACGACCTGTTTACAGCAGTTCCCGCACCCAGATGTTGCGAAAGCTCAACGGCTCGCTCTTATCGCCATGAGCTTGCAACTTGATAGGGGCCGGGCCGTGGCGCTGGTATGAAGGCTTCCCAATATACTGCGTGGGGCCCAGCAGGCTTACATTGTTCTCCACCACCACTCCATTGAAGAGCACAGTCGCACGAGCCGGCGTGGCCATGGCCCCGTCGGCGGCAAAAGTCGGTGCAGTCCAGATTACGTCGTAGGTCTGCCATTCGCCGGGTTTGCGAGCGGGGTTGGCTAAAGGAATCAGCTGTTTGTAGATGCTTCCCGCCATCCCGTTGACGTAGGTTTTGTTATTGTACGCGTCCAGAATCTGTAGCTCATAGCCCAAATCGTCCTTACCCAGCGAGGCCAGAAACACACCGCTGTTGCCCCGTGCCTGCCCGGTGCCACTGATGTTGGCCGGCACGCGCCACTCCAAATGCAATTGGTAATTAGTGAACATGTGCTTGGTTTCGATGTTGCCCGTGCCTTTGTTCACGGTCAGGATTCCACCGGCCACCGTCCATTTCGCTGGGGTGTTGCGGTCGTTGGCCGTCACCCATTCATCGAGGTTTTTTCCGTTGAATAAAATCAGCGCATCCGAGGGGGCCTCACCACTGGTGCGGCCCGGGGCTACTACTTTGGGAACGGGCTCCCACACCTCCGTATCCTCCGGTTTAGCGGTTTGCTGCGCGTGGGCTACCCCCAGGCTACCGGCTAATAATACAGTGAATGCTAGGCATAAATTCATGCGGATGGTACGTTAATTCGGCAATTTTTTCGTTACGAAAGCAATTTATTTTTAATGTAAGCAGCGCTTTGCGTAATGCTTTGGTAAGCATCAATTACGAAATACTCCTGCTCCATAAAAATATGCTTTAACCCTGACGCCTTTGCGTGCTGAAATATTTTTCTGAAGTCTATTGTTCCCGCACCAACTTCGGTATTGTGCTCGGGCGTAACCTTATCCATGTCTTTGACATGCCACATTGTAAAGCGTTGGGAGTGTACCTCAATCAATTTAATTGGGTCCAGACCGGCGCGGATTACCCAATACAAATCCATTTCAAATTCAACTAATCCTGGACTTGTTTCCTTCAGAAGAACATCGTATAAAGATGTACCGTCAATTTTTTTGAATTCAAAATCGTGGTTGTGGTAAGCTAATTTTAGACCCGCGGCTTTGCAGATTTCTCCTGCTTTGTTTAGTTTATCAGCAACCGATTTAAAATCATTTGTTGTTGCTCTTAATTTTTCGTCTAGATAAGGGACGACAACATAAGTCTGGCCGCAAGCCTGGGCGGCTTCGACGTAAGATTTAAAAGCGTCCTGGCTGCCGTCCCGGACAAAGTCATCCATGCCGTAGTGCCCGCTGGAAGTCGCCAGCCCGTTGCCTGCCAGCACCTCCTTGAACTCTTTAGCAGTCAGGCCCCAAAAACCACCTTCTTTGCTATAGCCGTAGGTCTCCACCTCTTGGTAACCAGCCTTCGCCACTTTCGCCAACACGCCTTTTACGTCCTTGCCAATATAGTCGCGCAAGGTGTACAGCTGTAAACCCACTTTTAATGACGGTGGTGCGGCAAAAAGTATTCCCGGCTTTACCAAAGAAAGAGCTGATAATAAACCAGCTTGCTTAAGAAAATCTCTTCTTTGAGTCATGGCGCTATTTTTAAATTATAAAAGATTTACAAATACTACCTTTTCAGTCAGACGTCACAAAGCTGAATCGCTTTTTTCAGCGAAGCAATTTTATCGGTCTGCTTGGGAATGAACTCCTGGGCGACATAGCCTTTGAATCCGGTCGCTTTAATTGCGCGCACAATGGCCGGATAATATAACTCCTGGGTGTCGTCAATTTCGTGGCGGCCGGGTACGCCCCCAGTGTGGTAATGCGCAATGTAAGGGTGATAATCGGTGATGTTGCGGATGATGTCACCTTCGTCAATCTGCATGTGGTAAATGTCAAATAAAAGCTTAAAATTTTCGGAACCTAGCTTTTTCGCCAACGCGACACCCCAAGCGGTGCGGTCACACTGGTAGTCTTTGTGGTCAATCTTGCTGTTAAGCAGCTCCATGACCAAAACCACTTTATGCTTCGCGGCGAGCTCAAGCAACGGCTGCAGGCCTTGCACGCAGTTAGCCAAACCGGTTTCG
>JANPOR010000180.1:0-10344 GCA_031428075.1 Hymenobacter sp.
CAGAGCGACAACCAGGTGCTTAACCTGTCGCCGTTTGAAGTGCAGTACCAGGAAAACCGACCGTTTTTCACCGAAGGCACCGAGTTATTCAACAAGGGCGACCTGTTTTACTCGCGAAGGGTAGGGGCCCAGCCGCTGGGCTTCGGCGATGCGAGCCGGCCAGTGGCGGAGGGCGGGCAGCTGGCAAAGGGCGAGTTCGTCGCTCAAAACCCCGGCATCACGCGGCTGCTCAACGCCACCAAAATATCGGGCCGTACCAGCAAGGGCTTGGGCGTGGGCGTGTTCAACGCCGTATCGGCGGCCAGCTACGCCACGTTGCAGGACTCGGTGAGCGGCCGGCAGCGCAACGTGCTGACCCAACCGCTGACCAACTACAACATCGTAGTGCTCGACCAGAGCCTGCCGCACAATTCCTACGTTTCGCTCATTAACACCAACGTGACCCGCGCCGGTCGCACTTACGACGCCAACGTGACGGCCGGCCTGTTCCGCTTCGCCGACAAAAAAAACCAGTACGCCTTCAACGGGCAACTCAACTACTCGCAACGGCGCGGGCAGCTGCTGAACTCGGAAACGCCCGTCGACGACCAGAACGGCTACCAGTACTACCTGAACTATGGCAAAGTCTCGGGTAATTTTACTTGGCACGTCGATCAGGGTATTCAGTCGGCCAGCTACAACCCCAACGATCTGGGTATCCTGTTCGGCAATAACAATGTGAGCCAGTCGGTGAACGCGGGCTACAATAAGTACCAAGCGTTCTGGAAGGTGAACAACCTGCGCACCAACGTCGGTATCAATCACTCGCTGCTGTTGCAGCCCCTGCTCTACCAGAGCCTGGATTTTTATGCCCGGGTCAACACCACTTTTACCAAAAGCTTCCTGACGACGGGCCTCAACCTAAACGTGGACCCGCGGCAGCGCGACTTTTATGAGCCGCGCACCTCGCCGCTGGGTAAGTACTACGTGTGGTTGCCGGGCAGCACCTACCTGGGCGGTTTTGTTTCGTCGGACTACCGCAAGAAGCTGGCCTACGACATCAGCGGCGTCATTCGCAGATCCGCCCTCGACGGCCGCTTTGAACGCCCACGCCGCGCTAGCTATGGCATCACACTAAGCCCGCGCTACCGGGTGAGTGACAAGCTGAATTTTCATTACACGTTTGATTACGCATTGAAAATGAATCAGATGGGTTACGTGAACGACGGGCTGAACGCGGCTGATCCGCTCGACCAGCCGCTGCTGGCAGCCTTCGGCAGCGACGTGCTGCTGGGCCGCCGCCGCATCGCCACCTTCACTAATACGCTGGCGGCCAACTACACCTTCACCAACCGCCTCTCGCTCACGTTCCGGGCCCGGCACTACGTGAGCACTGTGCACTACCTGGACTTTACCCGTCTGCGCCCCGGCGGCGATGAGGAAAACCTGGCCTACTTCCGCAGCCACGACAACAGCTTCAACGCCTTCAATATCGACGCGGCGTTGGTGTGGTGGTTTGCGCCCGGCTCGCAGGTGAGCATTGTGTGGAAGAATGCCGGCTCGACCTTCCTCGAAGCCAACGAGGCCACGCCGCTCTACTTTGACAACCTGAACAACACCCTTAACACGCCGCACAACAACAACGTGTCGGTGAAGATTTTGTACTACCTCGACTATTTGAATCTGCGGCGTCGGCGCGAGTAGCGCGGACTTGGTAAGCCCGCGCTGCATTTATTTGCCTCACAAACATTTTAAAACCACACTGGCTCTTCGCAATGCTTAAAAAGCTACTTCTTTACCCGGCCACTTTCCTGCTGTCCCACGCCGTTGTGGCCCAAAATCCGGCGGCCGTCCCGCTCGATTCGCTGCGGGCGCGGGCCACCCGCGCCCTGGAAGGCAAACGCTACGCCGAGGCCGGTGCGCTGCTCCAGCAGCAGGCTGCCGCCGAGCCGTACCAGTCGGCCAAAGCCGATACCAACTACAACGGTGCCTGCGCGTTGGCCCTGGCCGGCCAGCCCGGTGCTGCGCTGCAAGCGCTGGCGGCCGCTCAGAAGCTGGGCTGGAACCGAGCCGACTTCGTCCGCCAGGACGACGACCTGACCAGCCTACGAGCTACCCTGGAGTTTGCCAAAATCGTGGGGCGCATGGACAAAATACAGGCCCGGCAGGCCGATCCCAAAAATGCCAAGCTGGTCACCAGCGACATCAACTTGTTTTGGCGCGCCTACGACCTGGTGACCAAAGACCCGGCCCACCAGGAGGATATTTATAAGCGCGAATACTTTGACAAAGGCAGCCCCGGCTTGCAGGATTATTTCAGCATTAAAATTCGGTCCGTTGACCAATTTGTGAAAAACCAGCGGGCCAAGCCCGATTTTTATCGCAGCATCCGGGTCAATACGCTCCGCATTGCCGCCATGACGCCGCAGATTCGGGCAGGCTTTGTGAAGCTGAAGGAAATTTACCCCGCGGCGCGCTTCCCCAACGTGTACTTCGTGGTGGGGCGCTGGAATTCGGGCGGCACGGCTTCGAGCAACGGCATGCTCATCGGGGCCGACCAGCAATGCCTCACCCCCGGCGTAGCGCTCGGCGAGCTAAACCTGTGGGAGCGCAACAACTTTGCCGCCCTCAATGGTTTGCCCGGTTTGGTGGCGCACGAGCAGATCCACTACATCCAAAAGGCGAGCAGCGACCCGAGCCTGCTGCGCGGGGCCCTCAACGAGGGCATGGCCGATTTCCTGGCCGAGCTGACCACCGGCCAGAACCCCAACGCCCGCCTGCTGCCCTACGGGCTGGCCCACGAGAAGCAGATTTGGGCTGACTTCAGCAAAGAAATGGCCGGCAAAAGCTGGAGCGACTGGATTGCCAACGGCAACCAGGAAACCCCCGATAAGCCCGCCGATCTGGGCTACTTCGTGGGCTATAAAATCTGTCAGAGCTACTACCAGGAAATGGCCGACAAGAAACAAGCCGTGCACGACATTCTAAACATCGGCGACTACCTGGCCTTCTTAGCCAAAAGCCGCTACGCCGAAAAATTAGCCGCCCGCTAGCAGCGTTTCCGCCGCAGCCCACGGCGTAAGCTGCCCCGCCGCCACAGCGGCCCGCATGCCTGGTAGGGCCCCCTGCACCGCCGGCCGGCCGTAGAACTGCGCCGCTAGCGCCTGGTTCACCGCTTCATCCAGCCACTGCAGTTGCTGCTGGGCCCGTCGCCGGGCGAAGTAGCCACTGGCCCGGGCCTGAGCAGCGTAGGTTTCGATGGTTTGCCAGGTGTCGGCTATGCCCGCGCCACTGAAAGCCGAGGTGAGGACCACCGGTACCAGTTGGCCCGAGGGCGCGGGCGGGAATAAGTGCAGCGCGTTCTGGTATTCGCGGCGGGCACGGCGGGCGGCCTGCTCGTTGGCTCGGTCGGCTTTGGTAATGCACAGGGCGTCGGCCATTTCCATGATGCCGCGCTTGAGGCCCTGTAGCTCGTCGCCGGCCCCAGCGAGCAGCAGCAGCAGAAAGAAATCGACCATGCCGTGGACGGCGGTTTCGGACTGCCCCACGCCCACGGTCTCGACAAGAATGACGTCGTGGCCCGCCACCTCGCACAGCAGCAGGGCCTCGCGGGTGGCACGGGTGACGCCGCCCAGGCTGCCCCCGGCGGGAGAGGGCCGCACGAACACGGCTGGGTGGGCCGCCAGCCACGGCATCCGGGTTTTATCGCCCAAAATGCTGCCCCCCCCCCGCTGGCTGCTGGGGTCAACGGCTAGCACAGCCAGCATTTTGCCCCGCGTTTCGACCCCGTGACGGCCCCGCGCCTCGATAAAAGTGCTCTTACCCACGCCCGGCACCCCCGTGATGCCCACCCGCAGGCTGCGCCCGGTGCGAGGTAATACCGCCTGCAATACTTCCTGAGCCAGGGCCTGGTCGACGGGCAGCGTACTCTCGGCCAGCGTGATGGCGCGGCTCAACACGCCCCGTTCGCCGGCTAAAAGGCCCTCGACGTAGGCAGCAGCGGAAAGGCGGGGTGCGGGCAAAGCAGGAGTGGGCGGTGGGTTGGCACCGCAAACTTACCGGTAGCACAGCTAAAGCCCGCGCTACCGGTTAATTGCCGAACACTTTTTTCAGCAGTGCAGTGGTGCGGGCCGCGGGGTTTTCGCGAATGTCAGCTTCCTGCCGGGCAACGAGCGTGAACAGCCCGTCGATGGCCTTGCCGGTGGCGTATTGGTTGAGGTCGGTTTGCACTGAAGTCACCAAGGGCAGTTGGTTATAGCGCGTGGTGTAGTAACGGGTGGCGTCCACCTTATCCAAGCTCTGCTGCATAATGGACCGGAAGGCCATGGTGAGCTGCGCGGTGGAGGTGCGCTTGAGTACTGCGTGGCTATGTCCTTCGCGCCAGTGAGGATGCCCCACACGTCAGGAAACGTCAGGCTTTTGATGGCGCTCAGGAAAATGGGACTGGCGCTTTTCGCCGCGTCTTCGGCGCCGCGGTTCAGCGACAGCTCAAACCTGTCGACCTAGTTGCCCAGCCCAATAGTTACGCAGCGTATTGGCCACGCGCTGCGCATCGGGCGGAAACGGAATACAAATCAGGCTGTCCAGGTTGAATCCATCTGCTTGAGATACTTGGCCGGCTCCTTTGCTGATGCCCTGGACGAGTGCCTCCCTAAGGCCCCCAGCCGCCTCGGTGCTGGTCAGGCTGGCGGGAGCGGCCCCGGGGGGCGTGCTGGTTTTGCCTAAAGTGGGTAGCCTGAAGCCGCCGATTTTGGGCAGGCTGAACCCCTAGGCCTGCGTGCCGAGCGACGCGCCGGACAAGGCCAGCTACAACGCGAAGAAAGAAGGCTTGATTATATAAAAGCAGCGGCAAAAGGCGTGGAGACGGTAGCACCTAAGAAAAAGAGCGTGCCGCTACGGCACCACTACGAAATTGGGTAGACCCAATTTGCTGTGCCGCCCGCCCAGCTTGATGCCATCGTCGACGTAGCCGCAGGCCTTGCCGGCGGTGTTGGGGCTTTCGATGACGCCCAGGCTGGGGTTATCTTCGCGGGCCACGTAGATTTTGCCGTCGGGCGCGCGTTGCAGGGCCCCAATCTTGCGGTTGGCCGACTTGCCTACCAGCGTTTTAGTGCCTTTTTTAGCGAGGTCAAACTGCCAGATTTGGGTTTCGCCGCCGCCCGTACCGTTGCAGGTGCCATAGAGCTTGGTGCCGTCGGGCGAGAACTCTACGCCGTAAGCCTCCGCATAGGGCCCGTAGCTGCGGGCGTTGCTCACTTGGCCGGTGGCACGGTCGAAGTCGTACACTTCAAACTTGTTGTTTTCGCGCCATAGCGCGGCGGCCAAATGGCGGCCGTCGGGCGAAAACTTGAGGGCCCCGATGGCGTTTCGGCCGGGCCCCGAATTCACGCTGCCCGCTCGGCTGAACACGGGCTTGCTGCCCTGCACGCCGTCGGGCGTGACGAGGTAGGCCACAAAAGCGCTGGAGTTCCAGCGGTGGGCCACCACCCAGGTATCGCGGCCGTTGGCGGCGCGCACGGCGGCCAGCTTCTCAGCCACGGGCTGCGCCAGCAGCAGGTTGGTGCGGGGCAAATCGCCGAGGCCGTCGGCGCGGGTCATGTCGAGGAGCGAGTAGCGCAGGCCGTCGCGCCCGCCCTGGGGGGCCACCGTGAACACGTAGAATAGGTTGCCCGAGCCGGGGTCGGGCACGATGAGGGCCGATTGGGTGCTGCTGCCGCTGCCCATCAGCTTCTGGCCGTTGGGCATGGCTTTGTGCTGGCGGTTCCACACGGTGGTGCCGTTGGTGTAGAATAGCAGCTCGCCCTTGGAGGTGGTGGCCACGGCGCAACCTTCGTAGGTGCTCATCTTACCATCGCTCAACGGCTTAGGGGGACCGTCGGCGAAACTCAGGCCGGCTTGCTGACCGAAGTACCACAGATCGGTGGGGCGCTGGGCGCGGGCCGCGCCGGCCAGCAAAAGCAGGGGCAACACAAACAGGCGCAAGGAAAAAGGGAAGATGTTCATGAGCACAAAAAAGCAGCGCAAAAGCGGAATAAAAGAAAAACCGGGTCGTTGAGTAGGCGTCAGGCTTTCAACGCCAGCCAGCCGCTACTATTTTGCGGGACCCGGGGGTGATTCGGCCGACGGGCAAATTTTTTTGTTGTTTACGTCATGCAGTTGCCCCCTCTTTTTGCTTTTCTCGTCGGCCTAGACGCGCACAATGACCGCGCCTGGTTCCAAGAGCGCAAGGCCCAGTACGACCGGCTCCGCGCCGAATTTGAGTTAGATGTCGCCTTCTGGCGGCAGGAATTGAACCGGCACGACCCCGTTTTGGCGGGCCCTCTGGGCCGGACCAGCGTGTTCCGCATTTACCGCGACGTGCGCTTTTCCAAAAATAAAGCCCCCTACAAAACGCACTTCTCGGCCTACATCACTGCCAGCGTGGGTAAGGAGATCGATGCGCCCGGCTACTACGTGCAGGTGGGTCCCGGCGGCCAAACCCTCGTGGCCGGGGGCCTCTACCAACCCGAAAAAGCTCAGTTGGCCGCCATCCGCCAAGAAATTGACTACAACTCCGACGCGTTGAAAGCGGTGCTGAGGGCCCCCGGCTTTCGGCAATATTTTCCCGTGCTGGGCGGCGGGCGGCTCAAAAAAGTCCCCGCCGGCTACGACCCTACCCATCCCGAGATCGAGCTGTTAAAGCACAAAAGCTTCGTGGCGAGCCACGAAATTCCCGATGCCGAAGCGTTGGCCCAAGCCGATTTCCGGGGCTATGTGCTGGAGCGGTTACGGGCGTTGGTGCCGTTCGGCCAGTTTTTACGTGAAGCCGTGGGATAGTGCTGTAACGCGGACGTTGTGGTCCGTGTCGCTGCCCGGTTATCGGTAGGACGAAGCGAGAGCCGCGGACTACAAAGGCCGCGCTACGAACAGCTTACCAAGCCAGCGTTTCCTGCTCGTGGCCTTGGCGCAGCAGGGTACTGAGCTTCTTGCCGTTGGCCTCTGTGTTGACGATGTTCATCTGGTCGGCGAAGGCGTCGAGCAGCACGGCGTTGCGGATTTGTACGCCGCTGGCCGGAGCGGTGAGGGGTACTTTGCAGTACAGCCAGTACGAGTCTTTTTCGGGCTGCATCCCCAAGAATTGTAGCGGCAGCAGGGCCCCGGCGGGCGTCTTTAGCACCAGTGTGCGGCGCAGGTACTCGGCTGCAATGAGGGCCCCCGTGGGCCCAGCCGTTTGCAGGTCGACGTACGCCGGGCGGCCCTCGGAGAGGCCCCGCTCAAAGTCGTCGGTAAAGACCTTGGTGGCCAGCTCCAACTGCTGCTTGGCCGCGTTGTAGCGCAGCTCCGTGATGCTGGCGTGGTAGGCGTGCAGGGCCGCCCGCCCGGCGGGGACCCCGAGCAACATCAGCAACACACCCAGTAGCGAAGCGAAAAACGGCATCGATGGACGAAGAGCGAGGTTAGTGGAACAGCTTTAGCAGCGGCTTGAGCACGATGACGTAGCCCATCAGCATCAGAATCAGCACGGTGCCAATCTGCTGGGCCACGCCCAAGAATTTGTCGGAGGGCTTGCGGCGCGCTATCATCTCGTACAGCAAAAATACCACGTGGCCGCCGTCGAGGGCCGGGATGGGCAGCAGGTTCATGAAGGCCAGTACCATGCTCAAGCCACCGGTGAGGCCCCAGAAGCGTAGCCAGTCCCACTGTCCGCCGTATTGCTGAGCAATTTCCACCGGGCCGCCCAGGCTCTCGGACGCCTTGGCTTCGCCGCGCAGAATTTTGCCGATGGCTCTGCCTTGCAAGCCAATCACACCGAAAGCTTTGTTTACGCCGGCTGGTACCGCCTGTGCCAACGTATACTGGCGCTGCTCGAAGTGCATGGTGGGCTTGGGTTCGAAGCCCAGCTTGCCCGCTGCCGTAATAACGGCCGTCAGGGTCAGGGGCTGGCCGTCGCGTTCCACCGACAGCGCCGTTGGCTTCCCGGCGTTGGCCAGCAGCGCGCCCTGCAGCTCGTCGAAAAACTGAATGGGCCGGTCGGCCACGGCCGTAATCCGGTCACCGGTTTTTACACCGGCCGCCGCCGCCGGGTTGCCAGGTACCACACGGCCTACGGTGAAGGGCTCACGGGGCCGCACAAACAGGCTGTCCTGCTGCTGGGCGAAGTGGTCCATGAAATTGGCGGGCACGTTTACGTCTACGAGCTGGCCGGCGCGCTCCACGGTGAAGTAGGAGTGCGAGCCCAGCAGCACGTCGGGCTTGTACACTTCGTCGAACTCGGCAAACGGCCGGCCGTTAATTTTCACAATCTTGTCGCCCGTGCGGAAGCCGATGCTGCGGCCCAGGCCGTTGGGCAGGATGCCGTAGCGTGCCTCCGAGGCGGGCAGGTAGCTTTCGCCGTAGTGCAGCGTGATGGCCGAGAAGATGACGATGCCGGTAATCACGTTCATGATGATGCCGCCGAGCATTACCAGCAGGCGCTGCCAGGCTGGCTTCGAGCGAAACTCGTCGGGCTGCGGGGGGCCGGCCAGGGCGTCGGCGTCCTGGGTTTCGTCGATCATGCCGTGGATTTGCACGTAGCCGCCCAGCGGAAACCAGCCGATGCCGTACTCCGTTTCGCCTACTTTTTTCTTCACCAGGGCGAAGTTCATCACCGCCGGCAGCGGGAACAGGAAGTCGAAAAAGATGTAAAACTTATCGACCCGAATCTTAAAGAGCTTGGCGAAGGCAAAGTGGCCGAATTCGTGCAAGCCCACCAACAGCGACAGGCCCAGCAAGAGCTGGCCGGCCATAACGAGAATTTCCAAAGGAAGTAGCGAGGAAAGTAGAAGAAAAGGGCAGCCGCGCCGCCGGTTTACAGAGTTGCCACTAACAAAGAAGCGGCCCGCCGCGTTTCCGCATCGGTCTGGATTAAGTCGTCCAGCGACGGGGCCGCAAGGTACGGCACGCGCGCCAGGCACCCGGCTACCAAGTCTGACATTTGGCGAAAGCCAACCTCTTCCCGCAAAAATGCGGCCACGGCTATCTCGTTGGCCGCGTTGAGAATACAAGGCGCGTTGCCGCCCCGGCACATAGCCCCGAAGGCCAGTTCCAGGTTGGGAAACGCCGCCCGGTCGGGGGCCTCGAACGTGAGCGACGGGTAATCGAGAAACGAAAAGCGCGGGAAGGTATTGGCCAGCCGTTGCGGGTAGCCCAGGGCGTATTGGATGGGCAGCTTCATGTCGGGCAGCCCCAGCTGGGCCTTCAGCGAGCCGTCGGCGAACTGTACCAGCGAATGCACGATGCTTTGGGGGTGGACTACCACATCGATTTGGTCGTCAGTCAGGCCGAACAGCCACTTGGCCTCGATCACCTCCAGGCCCTTGTTCATGAGCGAGGCCGAGTCGATGGTGATTTTGGCGCCCATGTCCCAGTTGGGGTGTTTGAGGGCCTGGGCCTTGGTCACGGCTTCCATCTGCTGGGCCGTGCGGCCCCGGAAGGGGCCCCCGGACGCGGTAAGAATTATTTTCTCGACCGGATTTAGCTCCTCGCCCACCAAGCACTGGAAGATGGCCGAGTGCTCGGAATCGACGGGTAGCAGGCGCACGTTGTGCTGGCGCACCAAGCTCGTAATTAGCTCACCGGCCACCACTAGGGTTTCCTTGTTGGCCAAGGCAATGTCTTTGCCGGCGCGGATGGCGGCCACCGTGGGCAGCAGCCCGGCGTAGCCCACCAGGGCCGTGAGCACGATGTCGATTTCGGGGCGCGCCACCACGTTGGCCAGGGCCTCGGGGCCGGCCAGTACTTCGGTTTCGGGCTGCCGTGCCAAGGCCACTTGCACGTTGGCGCGCAGGCTTTCATCGCCAATCACCACGGCGGCGGGGCGAAACTCCAGGGCTTGGCGCACCAGCAGCTCCCACTGCCGCTGGGCCGTGAGCACGGCCACCCGGAAGCGGCCCGGCTGCTGGCGCACCACCTCCAGGGCCTGCGTGCCGATGGAGCCGGTGGAGCCCAGTAGGGCCAGGGTTTTTATGGTAATTTCAGGGGCCATTAAATCGGTGAAAAGGAACGGGGTAAAGGTACGGCCGGGGCCGGAGGCCGGTACCACCAAGCTGTGCCGGCTTCCGGCCCAGCGCTTCCCGCCAAGCTCGGCATATCCTCTGGGCCCGTACTGCGTAGGCAGGGGAAGCATTGCCTTTCTATCCCCAATTCAATTTTTATGTCCCACCAACCCAAACCGCTCGACCAGCAAATCATCGTCATCACCGGGGCCACCAGCGGCATCGGCCTGGCCACGGCCCGTGCCGCCGCTAAGGCCGGGGCCCGCCTGGTGCTGGCCGCACGCTCCGCCAAAGACCTGCGCAAAGTGGCGCAACAGCTCGAACAAGACGGCGGCCACGTGGCTACCGTGGC
>JANPOR010000181.1:0-3875 GCA_031428075.1 Hymenobacter sp.
GCGAGATGGGCTCGGTATGGGCTGCGGACGCGCAGGTTGTGCAGCCCGCAGGCCACGACCACGACCGTATCGCGAAACCAGTCGCCGCGTACCCATACCTTGTCGCGAACCATGCGTAAGCGTTTGATGCCACAATTCACGCCGAACAACGCTCCACCGGGCTTGACAAATATCATCATTTGGTCGGGTGAAAATCAACGCAAGGCGGCGAACGTGGGCGCAATCTTTGCAAAAACCCAAACGCCCAGCGCCAGAGTTGGCCAGCGGCTTCCCCATCCACCTTTTTCAATCCTCTTATCATGACGTGCAAAACCCCCAAAAACACCACCGGTAAAGTATTGCTCACTGCCCTGGCCGGAGCCGGCGTAGGGGCCGTTGTCGGGGTCCTGCTGTACTCCAAGAAAGGTATGGCGCGCCGCCAACACTTCCGCAACTTCCGCATTGACCAACGCCTGCGCCTGCGCGGCGACTGGAATTTGCTCAAAGACAAGCTGCAACGAGCCTACACCCAACTCACCGACGAGGACCTGACCTATGTGGAAGGCAAAGGCCATGAGTTGGTTAGCCGCCTGCAAGTCAAGCTAGGCAAGCGCAAGCGTCAAATCGTTAGGTTGTTGAACTCCCTGTAGGTTTACCTTCTTCGCCCACCCAACGTGCCCGCTACCGGATTGCAGCAGGACCAAGCTGGTTCGGTGCTGCAATCCGGTGGCGGGCACGTTGCGTAGCGGAGGCTACCCTATTCCGGCCCCCACCTCACGTTGCCTGGCGGTGGAGGCGCACCCGCCAGCTTACCGGCCCCAGTCGACTCCGCTCCCCGGAGGCGACTGGGGCCGGGTTAAAACACCCTATTATGAGCCCGCAAACCCAGCCAGCCCCGTTTATCCCTACCCCCCCTATCCCAACTCCGCCCGCCTCATCGCTGGCCAAAGGTCTGGTCCATGGTGACTTAGCTGTGTTACGCGCGCAGTACGGTTACAATGAGGTGCTGGGGGCCCGGCCCAACCCGGTGCTGTTATTTGCCAAAAAGTTTTGGGGCCTCACGGCGTGGATGCTGGAGGTAATCATCGGGCTGTCCTGGTTTTTGCACAAGCCCGCCGACGCCTACACCGTGCTGGGCCTGCTGGTTTTCAACGCGGCCATCGGCTTTGCGCAGGAGCACAACGCCGCCAACGCGGTGGAGGCGCTGAAGAAAAAACTGCAAATCAACGTCAAGCTGCTGCGAGATGGGGCGTGGAACACCTTGGCGGCCCGCGAATTACTGCCCGGCGATGTCGTCCGCGTGCGCATTGGCGACTTCGTGCCAGCCGACGTCCAGCTCACGCAGGGTGAGATTCGCCTCGACCAAGCCGCGCTGACCGGTGAATCGGGCGACGTGACTAAAAAGGTGGGCGATACCCTGTATTCCGGTTCCATCGTCACCAAAGGGGAGGCGACGGGCACGGTGACCCTGACCGGCACCCGCACTTACTACGGCAAGACCATCGAGTTGGTTAACACCGCTCAGCCGAAATCGCACATCGAAACAGTCATCGGCGGCGTAACCCGGTGGCTGCTGGCTATTGTGGGGACACTGCTGGCTGTGGCGCTCGGGGCCGCTGTGGCGAAGGGCAGCAGCGTGCTGGAGCTATTGCCCTTGCTGCTGGTGCTGCTGCTCGGGGCCGTGCCGGTGGCGCTGGCGGCCATGTTCACGGTCAGCATGGCGCTGGCCTCCAAGCAATTGGTGGCCCAGGGGGTGCTGGTGACCCGGCTTAGCGCGCCCGACGACGCGGCTGGCATGGACGTGCTGTGCGTGGACAAGACGGGTACCCTGACCCTCAACAAGCTGTCCGTGGCCACCCTACAGCCAGCCGACGGGTTCACCGATGACGACGTGCTGCGCACCGGGGCCCTGGCCTCACAGGAAGCCAACCACGATGCCATCGACCTCGCCTTTCTCGACGCAGCCCGGCAAAAAAGGCTGCTGGATGCCGCGTTCGTGCAAAGAGCATTCGTGCCGTTTGACCCCCAGACCCGCCGTACCGAAGCCCAAATTCAGCACGGCCCGGAAACGTTTACGGTGCTGAAAGGCGCGTTCGACAGCATCGCGGCGGCCTGCGGGCTCGACGCGCCGGCTGTCGCCGCGTGGGCCACCAAGGTCGAGGCCGCCGCCCAACAAGGCTACCGGGCGCTGGCCGTGGCCCAGGCCAGCGGGGTGAATAAGCCTCGCTTCATGGGCCTGGCCGCCCTGCACGACGCACCCCGGCCCGACTCCCGGCAGCTGGTGCAGGAGCTGAAAAGCCTGGGCGTGGCCGTCAAAATGCTCACCGGCGATGCCCGGCCCATTGCCATCGAAATCGCCCAGGCCGTGGACGTGGGCGGGTCGATAATCCCGGCGGCCGACCTGAAAAAGGCGGGCCCGGCCCAGGTTGCGGCCCTGCTGGAAAAAAACGATGGGGTGGCCGGGGTGTACCCGGAGGATAAGTACGCCATTGTCAAGGCCTTGCAGGCGGGCGGTCACATCGTGGGCATGACCGGCGACGGCGTGAACGACGCCCCGGCCCTGAAGCAGGCCGAAGTGGGTATTGCCGTGCGCAGTGCCACCGACGTGGCCAAGGGCGCGGCCAGCATCGTGCTCACCCAAGACGGGCTGGTCAACATTCTGGAGCCTATTAAAGTGGGCCGGATGATGTTCGAGCGCATTAATACCTGGGTACTTAATAAACTGGCGCGCACGATTCTCAAAACCTGCTTCGTGGTCGTTGCCTTCCTGGTGCTCGGTAAGTTCGTGATTTCCGCTTCGGCCATGCTACTAATGATTTTTATGACCGACTTCGTGAAAATTTCCCTGGCTACCGACCGCGTGCAGTGGGCCCCGCAACCGGCCCGGTGGAACATCCGTGGCCAAGCCAAAACGGGTATCGTCGTCGGCCTGGCGATGACGCTGGAAGCCTTCGGGCTGCTATTCATCGGCCTGCATTATTTCCGGCTGGGCGCGGACAATGCGGCGCTCAGCACCTTCTGCTTCGAGTTGCTGCTCTTTTTTGCGCTTTTCTCGATATTCGTCGTTCGCGAGAAAAGTCATTTCTGGCACTCTGCTCCGAGCCGCACGCTACTGTTTATCCTGCTGGCCGACATGGGATTAGGCATTATTTTGTCAACATTTGGGCTGCTGGGCTTTAAGGCCATTCCCCTCACCCAATCCATTACGGTAATTGCCTATACCGCTGCTTGCTCATTTATAGCCAATGACTTACTAAAAGTCATGATTTCCCGACCAGTCCCGGTTGTCAGCCCGCCCCCGCCACCAGCATAGCCAGCAATTAGGCTGCTGGCCGGGAAAATAAATGCAGGAGGAGGCGATAATTGCTAATAAATGACTATCTCCAAAATACTTATTGCTCAATGCATGAATACTTCTAATCCTTCCGCTGTCTATGGCCAACAATTCCTGACGGTCATGGGGTCCTACAACAACTTAAAAATACTGCCCTAAACTGTCTCGCTTAACTGGACCACCTCGCTATACTGAAAGCGCTGGAGCAAGGCGCGAATGTGCTCTTCCATAGGACAGTTTTTTGAGCAAAAACTGTCAACCTATTTCAGTACAAGACAGGCCGGTGAGCCGACCGCGCCCACGCGTGGCCCGGGCAGCGCGCGGCCCCAATATTCTACTGGACCAGGAGCCAATATAGCCCCCCGCACACAACCCCGCCCGCTACCGCCACCAAGATGCCGCGCACCCGCTTGTTTTTCAGAAAAAACAGCATGACCAGGCCACTGAGCGAGACGATGGTGAGGAAGCCGGCCGACACGTCAATTACCCAGCTCCAGCCCTTGCCGCTGTCGCGGCCCTTGTGCAGGTCGTTGAGCACGGCCACCAGACCGAGCCGCTGCTC
>JANPOR010000182.1:0-2940 GCA_031428075.1 Hymenobacter sp.
GGCGCGCGCGCGGGTCCGTCCCACCCGTCACGGATGTCCACGTTTCGCCGGGCGGCCGCGGGCCTGGGCCCACCCCCGGCCGGTACGCTCCCGCCCCGGAACTCGGGCCAGCCTTGGGCGCTCCAGGTAAACTCGCTCAGCACGCCCTGGCGGCCCACGTTCTGGAAGCCCTGGGCGGCGTAGGCGTGGTGCAGCAGGTACCAGTGGCCGTTGCGCTCCACGGCGGTGCCGTGGCCGGGGCATTTCCAGATGTCGTTGCCGGCGAGGACGGGATTTTGAGCGTATTTCTCCCAGGGTCCAAGTAGAGTTTTGGTGCGGGCTACGCCCGTGGCGTAGGTGCAGCCGCTGCCGCAGCAGCCGTTGCCGGCGTAGAACGCGTAGAAATAACCACCGTGGCGCACCATGCTCACGCCTTCCACCAAGCCCGCTTCCCAGCTTTTGGGGTCGTTGCGGAATAGCTCTTTCTTCGCGCCCGTCAGGGCCGTGCGAGCTGCGTTCAGCGGCTGGGCCCAGATGGGCGTGGGCTGGCCGATGCTGTTGCCGTCTTCTTTCCAGATGAGGTAGAGCTGCCCCTTTTCGTCGCGCATCGGGAAGGCGTCAATCGAGCCGTCGGGCTGGCCCACCAGCGGGCCGTGGTCGCGGTAGGGCCCCTCGGGGCGGTCGGCGCTGGCCACGCCCACCGCCAGGTTGCCGCCTCTTTTGTGCGCGGCATAGAAAATGTACGTCTTCTTGCCCTCCTGACTAATTTCCGGGGCCCAGAAATAGTGGTCGGCCCAGGCGGGGCGGCCCCGCGGAAAAACGTGCCCGGCCAACGTCCAGTCCTGCAAGTTCTTGGATTTGAGCAGCGGAAAAATCGGGCCCCAGTCCGACGAGGTGGCCGAAGCCCAGTACGTATCGCCGATCTTCACCACCGATGGGTCGGGGAAATCGCCGGGCAGCACTGGGTTGGCGATGGCCGTGGCGGGGAGCTGCTGGGCCCGGCCCTGTTGGGCCCCGGCCAGCAAGCCGGCGGCCAGCAGCGCGAAAAGGATGATTTTCTTTCTCAAGGGAAAAACAGAAGGCACGGCGGAAGGAACGAAAGAAGGACCCCATTCCGGGGCGCAACTACCGGCGTAAAGTAAGGCGAATTCCGCGCAGGAAATTGGGGAAAGGGACGCCTTGGTTATCCCAAGGGCAATAAGGCGGCGGCCCCGGGCCAACGGTTTATCGTGCAGGAGATGACCGCGGGGCCTTACTGCACTTCCACGTTGGGGTAGGGCGCCGCGACTTCAACCGAAGCGTTGACGGCCAGCGGGAAGGCCAGGAAGTGCGTAACCTGCGGATCCTCGGGCCCCTGGTGAAACTGCCGCACTTGGTCTTCCACGGCTTGGTCTTCGCGGGTGAAGCGGTGGTGCTGGCGCAAATGCTCGCCCCAGGTGGCCACGTAAAAAAACTCGGTGATGCGGCTGGGCTCGGCTAGGTCGGCAAACACGCCGGCGCGTAGGGCCCCATCGCGCAGCCGCAGGCGGGTGAGGCGGTCGGCCACGGTGCGAAAGGCGGGCCAGTCGGCGGGGTCGACGCGGTACTCAATCATCACCACCACGGGGCCATCGTCGGGGTCCACGGGGCCGTCGGCCACGGGCGGGTCGAGCCAGGGGTCGGCGGGGGCAAGGTCGAGGTTTTCGGCCGCGCGCAGGGGGTAGGGGAGCGAGAGCAGGGCGCTGGCCAACATCCAGGCGGCGGCAGCGTAGAGGGCGATCTGCAAGCCGAGGTGGTCGGCCAGCTCGCCCCAGGCCAAGCTCCCGATCGACATTCCTGCCTGAAACACCAGCATGTAGATGCTCACCACGCGCGCCTGCACCCACTTGGGCACGTTCAACTGCACGGTGGTGCTGAAGCTGGTCATGGCCATGAGCCAAGCCGTGCCCGTGAAGAACATGATGGGCCCCAAGATGTAAGTCGACTCAATCAGCGCCAGGCTCAGGTTGGTAACTACAAACATCAGCACGCCCAGCAGCACGCGCCGATTGAGGCTGAGGCGCTGCCCCGCCCGGCCCATCAGGAAGGCCCCCGCCACGGCCCCCGCGCCCAGCCACGAGAGCATGGCCCCGTAGTGGCCGGCGCTCAGGTGCAGCTTGCGGGCGATGACCACCGAGAGTAGCGCCCACATGGCACTGGCCCCGAAACCAAAGGCAAACACCCGCACCAGCACCGCGTGCAGCACCGGCGAGTAGTGCACGTAGCGCATACCCGCCCGCAGGGCCCCCAGGAAGTGCTCAGCCGGACCGGTGGGGGCCTCGGCGTCGCGTTTCCAGAAATAAATCACCGCGAACGTGGCCAGGAACGATACCCCGTTCAACATAAACACCCAGCCCGGCGAATAGTAGGCGATGACCAGCCCGCCCAGCGCGGGCCCAATGGCGCGGGCAATGTTGTTGCTGACGCCGTTGAGCGTGATGGCGAACGGCAGCACCGGGCGCGGCACCAGCTCGGTGGTCACGGTTTGCCACACCGGGCCGTTGAGGGCCGAGCCCATGCCCAGCAAAAACGTGAAGCCCAGTACCCCCAGCGCTGATATCTGCCCAGCCAGCGTGAGGGCCCCCAGCAGCACTGCCACTACCGCCATGAAGCCCTGCGTGCCCAGCAGCAGCTTGCGCCGGTCGATGAGGTCGGCCAGGGCCCCGCCGGGCAGGCTCAGCAGGAAAGCCGGCAGGCTGGAAGCGGTTTGCATCAGGGCCACGAGCAGGGCAGACGTGGTGAGGGTGGTCACGAGCCACACGCCGGCCACGTTCTGCATCCAAGTGCCCACGTTCGACACAAGCGAGGCAATCCAAACGGCCCGGAACACATGGTAGGCAAGGGGGCTCCACAAATTGGCCTTGGCGGCCGGAGCGGGGGGCAGAATCGGGGTCATCAATAGAATAACAGCGGAGTAGGGCCTACGGATTTGGGAAGCGCATG
>JANPOR010000183.1:0-5026 GCA_031428075.1 Hymenobacter sp.
CGACCGCATCCAGAACCTGCTGGCAGAGATTGAACTAGCCGACCAAGTGGGCCTCGATTCCTTCGGTATTGGCGAACACCACCGCTCCGAGTACCTCGATTCGGCCCCGGTGGTGATTTTGGCCGCGGCCGCGGCCCGCACGAAACGCATCCGCCTGAACAGCGCCGTGACCGTGCTAAGCGCCGACGACCCTGTGCGCGTGTTCCAAAACTACGCTACGCTCGACCTCATCTCCCAGGGCCGCGCCGGGCTGATTGTGGGCCGCGGCTCATTCACCGAAGCCTTTCCACTCTTCGGGCTCGACCTCAAAAACTACGACTCGCTGTTTGAGGAGAAATTAAACTTGCTCCTGAAAATTCGCGACAACGCGCACGTCCGCTGGTCGGGCCGGCACCGCGCGCCGCTCACGGGCCAGGGCATTTATCCGCGTCCGCTGCAAGAAAAGCTGCCAATTTGGGTTGGCGTAGGAGGCACGCCGGAGTCGTTCGTGCGGGCCGGGGCGCTGGGGCTGCCGCTCATGATTGCCATCATCGGTGGCGAGCCCCACCGCTTCCGCCCGCTCGTTGACCTTTACCGCGAGACTGGCCGGCGCGCCGGCCATCCGGCCGAGCAACTGCAAGTGGGCATCCATGCCTTCGGTTTTGTGGGCGATACCACCCAGCAAGCGGCCGACGATTTTTTCCCCGGCTACGCCAAAATGTTCGAAAAGATCAGCAAGGAACGTGGCTTTGCCGCTCCTACGCGGTACCAGTTCGACGCCACGCGGGGGCCCAAGGGCGCGTTTTTCATCGGCGACGCCGAAACGGTGGCCGCCAAGATGTTGTCGGTGAGTGAGGCCCTGGGCGGCCTCGCACGCATCTCTCTTCAAATGACCAACGTGATGCTGCCGCACGATAAGATGTTGCACGGCATCGAGTTGCTTGGTACGCGCGTGGCGCCGCTGGTGCGGGCCACCGCAGTCATCCAAAAGTAAAAAGACAAACAGAGTCGTCATGCTGAACGCAGCGAAGCATTTCCCCCACAGCAGTGATTAAATACTTGCGCGGGAGAGATGCTTCGCTGCGTTCAGCATGACGGCCCTGTTGTTTTTGGAAGGGCTTTCTACTTCCCTAAAACCGTTTTCAGATAAGCCTCGAAGGCCGCGGGGCCCCCGCTGAGGTAGCCGGTTTTGCCCAGGATTTTGCCGTCGGGGCCTACCACCACGGCCAGCGGAAAATCGCCTTCGCGGTTGAGTTGCGCCTTGGCCGCGTCGTTGCGCTTGATTTGCGCGGGCGCGGGCTGGTTCTGGGGCTTCTGCGGGAAATCAAAATGAGCCAGTACCAGCCGGGTTTTGGCATAAGCCACAAAAGCAGGCTGGGCAAATACCTCGCGCTCGTACTTCACGCAGGGCGCGCACCAGTCGGAGCCCGAAAACACGGCTACGATGGGCCGGCCGGTGGCTTTGGCCTGCGCCTGCGCGGCGGCCAGGTCGGTCAGGCCCCAGTCGGCTACTAGCGCGGGTGTGGCGGCCGGCGTGGCTTGGGCTGCAGCCGGCTGAAAAGGCGCTGCGACGACGGCCACCAGCAAGGCAAAACGAAGAATCATGGTTGGCAAAGAATTAGGCGCGGGTGGCGGGGGTACCGTAACCGAAGTTCTCGGTCGGCTCGCCGCCGGGCATCATTTGTACGTCATCGTCATCGTTAACCCATAGTGTGATGAGACCTGCAAGTATCATCGATACGCCACCCAATACCAGTGTAAATATTGAGGCCCCGTTGAATAGATGTTTGGTAAAAAAGCCCAACGTAACGCCTGCTACCATCTGGGGAAGCACAATAAAAAAATTGAATACGCCCATGTAGTACCCCATTCTATTCGATGGCAAGGCTCCGGCCAGCATGGCGTAAGGAACGCTTAGGATGCTGGACCAAGCAATGCCAATACCTAACATGGGAATCAAAAGAACAAGCTCAATTACGCGGAAGGTATAGCTGCCAAATAAGTGCAGACTGACGGTTTGCTCGGCAGGAATGTAGCCGATGAAGTAAATGGAAATGAGACCTATACCGCCAGAAATCAAGCAAAGCATGTGCGTAAAGCGCCGGCTAGTGGCTCGGGCAATAATGGGCAGGCCCAATGCTGCTAACGCCGAAACGCCATTGTAGACGGCAAAACAAACGTTCACCCAATCGGCGCCGTCATTGTATGCTTTCGAAGTTGTATCGGTGGTGTGATAAATGTGGCTGGTGATGGCAGGGGTGGCATAAATCCACATCGAAAACAGCGCCAACCAACTGAAGAACTGCACTACCGCTAACTGCCGCATGGTGCGGGGCATATGAACCACTCCCGCAAACGACTCACGGATGCCATACCAGAAACCAGAATGAAGGCGTTTTTCGGCTTTAAACTCTTCTAGGTTGGCAGGTGGATATTCGCGGGTAGTGACAACGGTCCACAGAACCGCCAGGAAATAAATGAGGGCCCCCGTATAAAAGGCATATTTCAACGAAGGCGAAATTTGACCGGCCGGGGCCACATTGGATACGTGCAGCCATTTGGTGTAGATAGGTGGCAGTAGAGAACCTATGACAGCCCCAATGCCGATAAAAAACGTCTGGGCCCCAAAGCCAGCCGTGCGTTGCTCCGCCGGCAATAAGTCACCCACTAGGGCCCGAAACGGCTCCATGCTAATGTTGATGCTCGAATCCATAATCCAGAGCATACCAGCAGCCATCCACAGGGCCGAGACATTGGGTACCACGAGCAGCGCCAGCGATGCGCAAATGGCTCCTACCAAAAAGAAAGGCCGCCGGCGGCCCCAGCGAGGGCTCCAAGTGCGATCGGAGAAGTAGCCCACAATGGGCTGCACCAACAGACCAGTGGTTGGGGCCGCCAGCCATAAAATGGCAATGTCGTCCGTCTTGGCCCCCATCGTCTCGAAAATGCGGCTCATGTTGCCGTTCTGCAGCGCGAAGCCGAACTGAATGCCGAGAAAGCCGAAGCTCATGTTCCAGATTTGCCAGAACGTGAGGCGGGGTTTTTCCCGGGCGGGAGCGGTGGACGTTACAGCGCCAGCAGCCATAAGAGTGGGTGGGAATTAAGGGGATATTGGCCGAAGATGGCAAACGATTGTCTTTCCTCCAAATCTATTTTTTCAACTCGAGTACTAGGGCCGTGCGCGCGGGCACGTTGAAGATTTTCAAATCGGCGATAACCGCGCCCGTTGTCACGTCCTGGCCCGAAACGAAGCCGTTGGTGCGTTCGGCGAAGCGGGCGCCGTCCACTTTCTTCGCGTCCTTGGTGTCGTTGGCGATGACCATCACCGACTCGCCCGCGTCGTTGTAGCGGAAGTAAGTGTACACGCCGTCCTGCGGGATGAACTGCATGAGTTTGCCGCTCGACAGCACCGGGTGGGTTCTGCGGAAGTTGGCCAGCTTGCTCACGTAGTCGAATGCTTCGCCGGCCTGGCCGGGGCGGGCCATGAAGTAATCGGTTTTGTCGCCGGCCCAGCCGCCGGGAAAATCGGCGCGCACCTTGCCGTCGGGGTCCGAAAAGTTCTTCATCAGTACTTCCGTGCCATAGTAAATCTGCGGCACGCCGCGCAGCGTGAGCAGCCAGGCAATGCCCATCTTATACTTCGCAAAATCCTCGCCAATAACTGAATAGAAGCGGCTCATGTCATGGTTGTCGAGGAAGGTGACGTTGCGTGTGGCGTCGGTATAAAGCCAATCCGATTGCAGGGCCTGGTAAATTTTATTCAAGTCGCCGTTGTCGCCTTTCAGCGCGTCGCCGATGGCGAAGGTGACCTGGAAATCGAGCACCGCCGGCAGGTTCGACTTAAAACCGTCGATGGGGGGTAAGATATTCTGAGCAAAAAAAGCCTGCTCGGCCGAAGTGCTCTCCCAGGCTTCGCCAAACATCGCCAGCTTGGGGTATTCGTCGGCAATGGCTCTGCCCCAGGCCATCAGAAACTGTGGGTCGGAATAGGGATAGGTGTCGATGCGGTAGCCATCGAGACCCGTCGATTCCACCCACCACAGGAAATTCTGAATCAAGTATTTAGATACCAACGGATTGCTTTGGTTCACGTCGGGCATAGTGGTGTCGAACCAACCGTCGTTTTCCAGCTTGCGGTCGATGGCCGCACCATGCGGGTCGTTGAGGACATAGGCGTTGTAGTTGCTGCGCGTGAACGTCGGAAACGCGTGGAACCAGTCGGCCGCCGGCTTATCCAAAAACAAGTGGTGGAAACTGCCCCAATGGTTGAGCACGATGTCCTGCACCACTTTCAGGCCCTGGCTGTGGGCGGCTTTCACAAACTGCACGTACTCGGCGTTGGTGCCGTAGCGCGGGTCGATGCGGTAGCAGTCCGTCACGGCGTAGCCGTGATAGCTGGCCTTGGGCATGTCGTTCTCGATGACCGGCGTGGGCCAGATGGCCGTAGCCCCGAGCTGCTTGAAGTAAGCGAAGTGGTTCTCAATGCCCTTGATGTCGCCGCCGTGGCGGGCGTACATCGAGTCGCGGGCCACGTGGTTCACGCGGGTACCTTTCACCACGTCGTTCTTCGGGTCGCCATTCGAGAAACGGTCGGGCATTAGCATGTAGATAAAGTCGGCCTGCGTGAGGCCCTGCGCGCGGGCGGGGTCCTGGTTGCGCGGCCGCAGCTCGTAGGCATAAGTGAACTGCTTTGCCCCTTTGAACTGCAACTTCAGTTGGCCCGGCTTGGCACCGGGCGCGATGGTGAGGTTGACCAGCAAGTAGTTGGGGCTGGTCAGCTTCTCAAACCCGTCGAGCGTCACGCCGGGGTACGCCGGCAGGCTCACCCGGCAGCCAGCGATGCCGGGGCCGTGCACGAGCAGCTGCAATTTGGGGTCTTTCATGCCTACAAACCAATACGTGGGGTCGATGCGATTGACGGCGGGGACCGCCCCCGGAGTGCTTTGGATTTGCAGGGCTGTGGGTGCCAGGGCCGCTAGGGGCCCCTGCAATGCGGGAGCCGTGAGGAAAACGGTAAGGGCAAGAGTTGCGGGGAACTTCATATTAT
>JANPOR010000184.1:0-12377 GCA_031428075.1 Hymenobacter sp.
AAGGGTGAGAATGATAGAACTTGCCGGCCTCAGATGGTGCCGGTTAGGCTCCCCGGTAGCAGGGGCATTAATCGTTATGGAGTGATTGGGAATTGACAGACAGGGCCGTAAATGTCCCTGACCTTATGGGAGGCCGGAGCAATAGCCCGTAGTAGAATCGGCACGAGCCGGGCAGGCTCAATGCGGCAGCGCTAGGCCCGCAAGCCGTACTGCTCAATAATCGCCTGACGCTGCTCGGGAAACCAGGTGACGCCGAATTTCTTATCCAGCGCCGCCATCCGATTGGCAATTTCGGGCGCCGCCGGCGTCAGGTGCTTTTTCACCATATCCGGAATAATCTGGTGGATAAACTCATCCAAGTAATCCTCGAAATTCTGGTTGAAAAAGCAATCCACAAACCGCAAGGTTGTATCCGAGGCATTCCAGAAGGTATGCGGGATGCCGCGGGGACGAAAATTCCAGCCGCCGGCCTTCACCTCGTAGATGTCCTTGCCAATCATGACCGTGGCCGTGCCTTCCACCACGTACATCAGCTCGTCGAGGTCCTTGTGCAGGTGCGGCGCGGGTCCCATTTGCTTGGGCCCAACCGCCACTTCCACGTTCGAAAACTGCATGTTGCTTTGCTTGGCCCGAATGATGGTTCGGACATCGATATTGCCCGGACCGGGCGCCAACGGGGCGGTCGGGGGAATGTAAAAAGGCACGGTCTGGGAGCCCCCTTCCGGCACGATTTCCAAAGCCGACGCGGGAGAATTAAGCATGGTTATTCCGGCTACTAAGCTGGTGGATAGAAAGTTTCTGCGTTCCATGATGCGGCGAAAGAGTGATTGTATGGAAGCAAACTTATGGCCGCAAACCACCGGTTTGGTGGTAGAAAAGTGACAACTTCACCCCTCATGCAAACCGAAGTGCCGCTCGGGCGAGGTCTTTTCTATTTCATAAAACGAGCGAGGTGTGAGCGTTGTAAATTCCTGGAATTCCTTGGCCAGATGCTGGTAGTCGCAGTAGCCAGTCGCCAGCGCAATGAACAGCCAGTCCAATTCCGGCTGGTTGTTTTTCAGCCGGTATGCCTTGTTGAACCGGACAATGCGGTTGAAGGTCTTGGCACTCACCCCCACCCGCTCCTCAAACTTCCGGATGAACTGCCGCACGCTCAGGCAGGACTGGCTGGCCACCGATTCCACCGAGCCGCCGGTGCCCTGGCTCAGCAAGTGCTGCACCGCTCGGTCGATAGGCAGCAGCGGCTCGGGGCTTTTTCTAATCCTATCCGTTAGGAAGCGCTCGATGATGCCAATCATGGCCGTCAGGTCGGGGCTATTGTCCAGTTGCTCGCAGGTGCTGCGAACGTCTTTACCCCACAGTGCTTCGGCATCCAGGAAAGTATTGGTGATGTGCGTGGAGGGAATCCGCAGAAAGTGATAAAACGCACTCGGCTGCAACACCACCTTTATCGCCCAAAAATCCAGCCCCCCATGCCGGTAGATGGGCCGGTTGTAGATGCCGTTCACAACGCATTTGGGATAAGCAATAACCTCCGCCGAATCCAACCGACTGAATTTCTGACAATCCCGCAGGTAAAAGGTGATGCAATGCTCCGGGCGGGGCGCGTGGAACTTGGGCGGCGGCGCGGCCTTGCCATCAAATACAAACCGAAACACCTGGTACTCGCGCACATAGTCCCGCAAGCTCGCATGGGGAACCATGCTTTTCAGTAAGGCATTTTCTATGTTTGTCGCGCCGTGCATTTCTTGTTTCTCACTAGCTGGTTTTTCTCAAATGCTCCGTAACGCCTGCCTCATGTGGCGCCAGAGCGCTTAGTCCTTCAGGCCGTATTTGTCAGTCAATATACACCATGTTAAGTACTTAAACACGAGCGCCGTCCTTGAACATTAGTAAACTAGAGCTCGCAGTAATAAGACACGACATAGGCTTTGTCCACAACCGATGAACCAAGGCTACTCAACAGGACGTGCAAACTGTCTCGTCCGGCTACAGCTATACACTACCCGGTTACTGTATGACTGTAGCCGAGCAGGCCCTACGCAGGGGCAACAATGACCATTATGCCATTTCTATCCGCCAAGAAGCTATCCGGCTGGTCAAGTCGGGCTTGTCTCAGCAGGCCGTCCGGCAGCAGTTAGGCGTTGGCCACATGGCACTGCTGGCTTGGCCCAGCAGGGGTTTGAACAGCTCGGCCTCGCCTTGGCCGATGCCGGCTACGACGGCCAGCCCTTGGCCAAGTGGACCCGTACGCACTGCGGCTGGCGGCTGGGAAACCGCGTCCGGCCTGACGGGCTGTAGCGTCTTTACGCCCCTACCCACCCGCTGGGTGGTCGAGCGCTCCAGCAGCTGGCTGCAATGGGACCGGCGCCTGAGTCGGGACTATGAATGTGAAACCAGTAGGGCGGAAGCAACTGTCTATTTATCCAGCATCCGACACCTTATTCGTAAATTTTAACAGGCTCTAAACCTGTAGTTTGCGCTGGTATGTAAGAGCTTTTTCATGGGATGAGCAAAAAAGCGGGGGAGAAAGGCAGCCAACCAACTGATTTACTGCTATATAATTGTGTTTTCGTAGTTGATCTGCCTTGCCGCCGGCGATATCACCTAATGGGCCTCAATGTGCTTGGTGACGGTTTTACTGCCCTGGCTGATGCGCAGGTTGTAGAGGCCGTTGGGAAGGTCCCCACCTCGAGCACCGCTTCTCCTTGGCGGCTCGTCATCGCCTTGACTTTTTTGCCGAAGGTATCGTGGAGCTCGGCCCCGAGCGAAGGGGCCACGCCGTTGTTGGCAGCCGTTCCCGCGCCTTCGTCGGTGGCCGCCACGGTCAGCGCCGAGCTGGCCGGGTTCGGCGTGGCGCTAAGCCCGGCGATGGGACTGGTCGTGAAGACAAAGCTGCCGACTACGCCGCAGGTTCCCCCGTACGAAGCGTTGACGGTGACCTCTTGCCCCGTTTTGAGGGCAAAACCGGCCATTTGGTGACGGTCGAGCGGGTGAGCACTTGGTACTTGCTCATGGGCGATTCAATGGTGTGACGCCCGAAATTAATTTCCTCGACCGTCTGGCGTATTTTCAGCTCATGCGCTTGGCTGCGGAGCAAAAATAAGTATTCCATCTGGGGGGTGTTGATGGTCAACTCATTTTAGGACAAGATAGATGCCCAGGCCGGGCAATCCGTGGGGTTGCGGATCAAGTACGACGTGATGGCCGACGGCCGCGCCGTGATCAAGGCCGACGCGCCGGGCTCGGGGCAGATCACCCTGGCCATCCGCCCCAGTGTCGTGCAGGCCGTCGACGGCCAAATGGTCACCTTGACCGGCGCCGGCACCAGTTCGGCCGGCAGCAGTTCCGTAGGACCCGCCGTTGCCCTGGCCGTGGTGGTGAGCCCCCTATTTTTGCTCCACAAAAGCAAAGAGGCGAGCATCTCCACCGGCTACGAAATGCGAGGCAACGTGGGCGCCGAAGTCTCCTTCAAATAGCGAGGGGGCAATCGTTCGGGCGCCACCAGCCGGCCTACCGGGCGGCCGAGGCGCGTAAAAGCCCCGGCTTCCATAAGGGAAACCGGGGCTTTGAGGGCCGTAAGATCGGCGCGTGGGGCAGCGGCTACTTGCTGCCGTGCTCCTCGGCGTGCGCCTTGCGGGCGTGGGTGGCGTGCTCGGTGGCGTGGTCCGTGTGCGCGGCCGCGGTGTGGGCGTGGTGGGCGGCCTTCTCGTGGTGGCCCGCCTCGTGGTGCTTGGCGGCTTCGGTGTGGTGCTTGGCGGCCGCGGTGTGGTGGACGGCGGACTGCTTGTGGCTCTCGGCGGCTTTCTTAGACATAACGTGGGAATTTTAGGATACCCCAACGGTGGGGCACGGGCAGTTATACGGCCCGGCGTGGCCGAGGTTGTCCGGGCGGGAACGAAAAAAAATCACTCGGCCGTGGGGCCGCCGACAGTACCGGGGCCAGGCCGGTGTAGGTTTATCATACGTGAGGTATGATATAGACCCTATCTCACGCAACTGGCGGCCGAAGGACCGGTTCGTGCCAGCTCCCGGCAGAATGCGCGCGCGCCCCGGGTGGCCGGGACGGTGCCGGCGACGCACGGCGGACCAAGGGCAACGGGCGCTCCGGGCCGGGCCGGATGTTTCCCTACGGAACACGTTGGGATATGTTATGAGCAAACCCCAGCGCAAACCCCAGCGCAAAGCCGGGCGGTAACAAGGGGGTGCCATGGCGCGCGTTGGTGGGTGGATCGCCGCGAAACCGGGGACCGGGAGGACCCGGGAGGCAGCTGCCCGCCGGGCCCGGGTGGGCGCCGGGCGTCCGCGCCGCATCAAACTATCGCCCGAATCCACGGGCCAGGCCCCCAGCGAGAGGTACAAACCAGGGGGCGGGCCCCCCGGCCGCCGAACGGCCGGCCGGTATGTTGGCGAGAGCAACCAAAAAAAGGCAGCTCAGTGCGGGCAAACCATCGGCAGAAGACCGTATTCTACGGCCTGGGCTGCACGTTCACTGTTCAAGTGGCAACTCTGTTTGGGCAAGGGAACGCGCCTGGCAAACCTTGTAGTGGGTCTTTGCTAAATGAAGCGTCGCATTACCGGGGTGAGAGTGCTTACCGACGGCGGAAGCCACGCCGCTACTCGATGACAGCAAGCGCAACCTGAACCGCGACGCCGACCGGTATTATGAGGGTTCGCGTGACAACGGGGCGAACACGTACGGCACGCCTAAAAGCCTGGTTGGCAAAGCGCGTGGCGCTGGAAGAGGCGGCGCGACCCCACCCCGCCCGAATCCGGCGGGGCGGCGGGGCAACAGCACTCGGCTATGCTTGCCTAAGGCCTGATCCACTTCGCAATAGAACCCTGCGGCCCGCCCCCGCTACCGCCCGGTTGTGCGGCGATGAACCGCGCGGCGATGAGCGTGCCGGGTGTGGTGCGTCACCCGATGGCGAGGTGCACGCGCGCGGCGCCCCGCGGGCCGCGACACCGGCAGCGGGTGGGCAGCCCCTGTGGGGGCAGTGGCAGGTTTCCCAGCCGGGGTTGGCGCGGCGGCGGGTAAAGGGCGCGGGGCGGACTTGGGCAGGGCCGGCGGCGGAACCATGGGTTTCGCCGCCGGCGTTTTGGGCGGGACCGGCTTTGCCGGGGCAGGCGCAGGAGCGGCCAGCTTTACCGGGGCCGGCGTCGGCTTTGCCGGGGCAGGCGCAGGGGCGGCCAGCTTTGCCGGCGCGGGTGTCGGCTTTGCCGGGGCAGGCGCAGGAGCGGCCGGCTTTACCGGGGCCGGCGTCGGCTTTGCTGGCGCGGGCGCAGGGGCGGCCGGCTTTGCCGGTGCGGGTGCTTGAGTTGCCGGCTTGGGCGGCGCGGCAGAGGGTGGAACCGGCTTGGGCGCCGCCGGGGCGACAGGAGCGGGCGGGGCCAGCTTTGCCGAGGCGGGCGTGGCAGGCGCCGGCTTGGGGGAGACAGGCGCCGGCTTGGGGGAGACAGGCGCCGGCGTGGGGGAGACAGGCGCCGGCTTGGGGGAGACAGGCGCCGGCGGGGTAGACGGCAGGGCTTTAGGCGCTGCGTTAGGAGCAGGTGCCGGTTTTGGGTTTGTAGCGACGGGGGGCGGGGGCACCGCGGGTTTTTTGGCCGGAGCGGCAGGGTTACCCGTTCCCACCCGGTGAGCGGCCAGTTTTGACGCCTTGGCGGCGTGCGCGGGTGCCACTGGGGCGGGGGCCAGCTTGCCAGGCAGCCGGACCCCGGCGGCCGGCACTGGCCGCACCGGTGTCGCGGGCAGCGGCACCGTCTGCGCTGGGGCAACCGCAGTTAAGAAAAAGTAGCTGCTCATACAGATCAGCCAGCGGGACGCCGTATTGTTCATGGAGGGAAGGAAAAATACCGGTGCTGGAGGGCGTATCGGCCGAAAAAGACGCGGGTAAGGTGCTAGTTACCGGCTTATACGTCGAGCTAGGACTTCGCGGCCAACGGGCCCGGGCCCGGCCCGAAAAATAAGTCAACCGCTGGCGGCCCCGCGGTCGTGCCGGCCGTAGTTAACCAAGCCGTCCGGTACCCTTTTCCGACCGTTTAAGGTCCTCTGGCGGGTCCTTGTTAGACCCTATCCGCAGGACGGCGACGACTCTAAGTGTATGGTCCCGGAGGATGGTGCGTTGGGTCAGGGATAAAGCTACTAGAATTCTTCCGCCATTCGGCACAGATAAACTCGTAGGGGGTCAGCCCGTGCAGGCGCTTGAGCCGTTTGGCGAAGTTATACGCCCGTAAAAAGGTCTGTAAGTGGGTGTTGAGCTGGTCCGTGGTTTCGTAATGAAAGCGCTTGGTGGTCGCCTCTTTGACCGTGCGGTTCATGCGTTCGACCTGGCCGTTGGTCCAGGGGTGGGCCGGCTTGGTAAACCGCTGCTCAATGCCCCACTCGTCGCAGAGTTGCCCAATGGGATGGCGCCCCACGTGGGGATGATGCGGCAGGTTGCGGAACTGAATACCATTGTCGATCAATAATTTATGCGTCTTATACGGAATTTGGGGCAAGACCCCTCGCAGGAATTCCACGGCAATGGCTTGGGTGGCGTGCGGGTGCAACCCGGCGAAGGCCAGCTTGCTCGTCCGGTCAATGGCGATAAACAACTACTGCTTGCCTTCTTCGGTCTGCACTTCCGCAAAATCCAGGTGCAGATAGCCCAGCGGGTAATCGTTGAATTTCGCCTTTTTGGCGTCTGCAGCCGCTTCGCTTGGGGACAGGCGGCTGATGCCGTGGCGTTGAAAACAGCGGTGCAGCGCGGAGCGGCTTAGGTGGGGAATGACCTCTTGCAGCGCATTGAGGCAGTCATCGAGGGGCAAGAGGGTCTGTTGGCGAAACAAGACGATGGCCGCTTCTTCGGCCGGCGTGAGCACGGTGGAGGCGGGTTTGGGGTGCTGGGGTTTTTTTGCTGGGCAGCTGGCTGTACGTGGTGCTCAGCACGCTGCTGTTCTACCGGCCGGCCTTCATGCGGCTGGCGGGCGAAGAAATAAGGGCCGCCTACTGGGTGAGCATCGGGGCCGGGGCCACGGTGCACACGCCGGCACTGGTTGACCTACGGCCCTTCGTGAAAGCCTACAGCATCTTATTTTAGGACATGAGTACCTGGTCTGCCGCTGGTGTTTGGGTTGCGGCTGTGGAACCACTGGACCACGCGCCCGGCGGTTGTCTACAGCCCCGCCTACTGGACGATGGTGTTTCCGCTGGGCATATACACGGCCGCCACCAACCGGCTCGCCGAAGCCCTGCCCTTGCCAGCCCTGCAACTCATCCCGACCTATTTCATTTTTAGCGACTTAGCCACCTGGCTCCTGACATGGGGGGGATGCTGCACTACTTCTGGGTATCCGCTAAACCAGCGCCAGCCGCGGGACCGGTACCGATGCTTCGGCCCTGAGCGATAACCTGTGCCGCTTCTTACGAAAAGAAGTATCCTGTCCGGCCCCAACCTAGCCGGCCGGCCGGCCGGACCGTATAGCCCGGTACCATTCACGCGCTGTCTGCCCCTTCCCTTTTATCACCCGGCCCCGTTTTAGCAAAGGCAGCTGCCGCTAGTTACGGCAAGCATTTTTTCAAGACGCTTACTACTAGCTGTTTGCAACCAAAAACCTTATTGCGATGGACACCATGACGACTCTTTTGGAGGTTATCAATAAACTCAAAAAAGGGGGCTATACCGAAGATTTCAACTTGGAGGAGAGCGGTCTGGAGGGTCCCGGCAACTTGATACGGGTTTATCCCGAAGAATTTGTGGTGGACCGGCACTACCGCTTCGAAGGAATTTCCAACCCGGACGACGAGGCCGTCGTGTACGCCATTTCCTCGCTCAAATTTAAGGTAAAAGGCACGTTAGTCAACGGCTACGGCATCTCCAGCGACGCGGCGACGGATGAGTTGCTCAAAGCCCTTAAAGTGAAAATGACGTAGCCGACAGATGGGCCAAGCCGCCAGCTTCTTCCAATGCCTACCCTGTACCCAGCATGAGCCAGCCCACCGATACGGCCCGCCCCCGAAATTTTACCCTGCGGATTTGGCGGCAGAAAAACCGCCAGACGACGGGGAAAATCGTGGAATACCGGGTGCGGGACATTTCGCCGGCGATGTCATTTCTGGAAATGCTCGACGTGCTCAACGAGGACCTGCTGCACCAGGGCCAGGATCCGGTGGCCTTCGACCACGACTGCCGCGAGGGCATCTGCGGCTCGTGCGACTTGTTCATCAACGGCCGCGCCCACGGCCCGCTGTTCAACACCACGACCTGCATGCTGCACATGCGCACGTTTGCGGACGACGACACCATTACCATCGAACCCTGGCGCGCCAACGCCTTCTTGATTAACAAAGACCTGAGCTGCGACCGGTCGGCCTTCGACCGCATCATCCAGGCCGGCGGCTACGTGAGCGTGAACACCGGCGGGGCGCCCGACGGCAACGAAATCCCGATTCCTAAAAATGTGGCGGAACGAGCTTTCGAGTCGGCCACCTGCATCGGCTGCGGGGCCTGCGTGGCGGCTTGCAAGAACTCGTCGGCCGTGCTCTTTGTCGGGGCCAAGGTGATGGAGCTAGCCCTGTTGCCCCAGGGGCAAGCCGAGCGCCAAAGCCGCGCGGAAAACATGGTGGCCCAGATGGACCAGGAAGGCTTCGGCGCCTGCTCGAACATCGGCTCGTGCGCGGCCGAATGCCCGGCCGGCATTACTCTGGAAAATATCGCGACCCTGAATCGCGAGTACCTGGTGGCCAAAGTGACATCTAATAACCTTGCCTAAGGCCATGGCAATCAATATAAAAAGGGTTTATGAAAACCCGACCCAGGAAGATGGCACCCGCATTCTGGTGGACCGGCTCTGGCCGCGGGGCCTGACCAAAGAAAAAGCTAGCGTGGACGTGTGGTTGAAAGAAATTGCGCCCAGCACGGCGCTCCGCAAATGGTTTGGCCATGACCCGGCTAAATGGGCGGAGTTCAAAAAGCGGTACCACGAAGAACTCCGAAAGAACCCGGAACAGGTTTCGCTTTTAAAGGAACAGATCAGGAAAGGAGCCATCACCCTGGTGTACAGCGCTAAGGATAAAGAACACAATGAGGCCCTCGTGCTCAAAGAGTTACTTAGTCACCACTGAAAGCCGCCTGCGGCCTAGCGGTACACAGCTTGAGTAGGCCTTGGCCCCAGACCCCGAACGACGCAATGGAAAACAAATCGAACGACCCCACGCCCCAGCGCCCGGAACCGGAAGCAGGCCGCCCCCTCGACGCGCCGCTGCTCGTGTTCGACCTGCCCGCCCTGTTAGCCCAGGTTCGCCAGGAACCTGCCTACCACACCAGCGACCGGAATTCCCTGACGGTTTTCAAAACGGACGGAATGCGCATCGTGCTGCTGGCGCTGCACGCGGGCGCGGAGCTGAAAACGCACACCGCCCCCGGCATCATCAGCGTACAGGTGCTGGAAGGCCAGCTGACGTTTCGCACAGCCGAGCAAGCGACCGAATTAGCCCAAGGGCAACTGCTGACGCTACACGCTGGCATTCCGCACAGCGTAACCGCGGTCACGGAGGCCGTTTTTCTGCTCACGCTGGCCGTGGCAAAATAGGGCCGTCAGGCCCTTGGCAAACTCGTTTCTTCCCTTCCAACCCAGCTATGTTCACCAACTTCAACGCGGCCGAACGCGCCGTGCATTACCCCGACGACCGGCGGCTGGTGGCCCGGTTCCAGCCGGGGGCGCTGGCGGTGTGCACGGTGTTGGTATTGGGCCCGGTCGCGTTGGCCTGGGCGCAGTACCTAGTGTTTGGGCTGCCCGCCGACCCGTCGGCACTGCTGGTGGCCCCCACCGCCGCCGACCCGCAGGGCTTTCCGGTCTGGCTGCGCCTGGGCCACTGGGTAAATTTCTTTTTCCTGGTGCTCATCGTCCGCAGCGGGCTCTCCATCCTGGCCGACCACGCCCGCCTGTACTGGAACAACGGCTGCGCACCGGGGACGGACTGGCTCCGTTTCACCCCGGTGGCGGTGCCCACCGACCGGGTGTGGACGGCCAAAGAAGACGCCCGCTACCTCAGCCCCGTGCTGGGGCTGCCCGGCTACCGGCACACCGTGGGGCTGGCCCGGCACTGGCATTTTATCACGGTGCCCTTCTTTCTATTAAATGGCGCGGTGTTCATCACCCTACTGTTCGTGACGAACCAGTGGCGGCGGCTGGTGCCCACGTCGTGGCAGGTGGTGCCCGATGCCTGGCGCATTTTCGTCCACTACGCCACCTTCCACCTGCCGGTGGAGCCGAACGGCTTTTTCCACTACAACGCCTTGCAGCAGGTTTCGTACTTCGCGGTCGTATTCCTACTCGCCCCGGTTTCAATGCTGAGCGGCATGGCCATGTCGCCGGCCATTGAGAACCGGTTCCACTGGTTCCCCAAGCTGTTTGGCAGCCGGCAAGGGGCGCGCTCGGTGCATTTCCTAGTGTTGGTGGCCTACGTGGCGTTTACCATTATTCACGTAACGATGGTGGCCGCCACCGGCCTCACCCGCAATATGAACCACATGGGCACCGGGCGGGATGACTCCGTGAGCCACACTGGACTCTGGATTGGAGCTGGCGTGCTGCTGCTGACCGTGGCCGCCTGCGTGGGGGCGCAGTGGGTGTCGTGGCAGCGGCCCCGCGCACTTCAGCAAACCGCGGCCGCCCTCAACGGTAACCTGTGGCGGTTATCCATTGACCAATTCAAGCCCACGAGCTACTACACAAAGGCCGACATCACGCCGTACTTCTGGCTGAATGGCAAAATGCCGGACTCGGCGCAGTGGCGCACCCTGGCCGCTAACAACTTTCAGGATTTTAAGCTGCGCGTGGGCGGCTTGGTCGAGAACCCCGTCGAGCTGTCGCTGGCCGACTTGAAAGCGCTCGGTCTGGAGCAAAACATCACCATGCACCACTGCATCCAGGGCTGGTCGGGCATCGCCGAATGGGGCGGGCTGCCCCTGAGCAAGCTCGTCGAATTGGTGAAACCCCACGCCGCCGTGACTACCGTGGCGTTTTACTCCTTCGGTGAGGGCCTGTACGGCGGCGCGTACTACGACACCCACACGCTGGCCAACTGCCTCAAGCCCGCCTCCCTCCTGGCCTGGGAAATGAATTATGCGCCCCTGTCCGAAGGCCACGGCGCGCCGCTCCGGCTGCGGGTGGAAAACCAGCTGGGCTACAAAATGGTGAAATGGGTTTGCCGGGTTGACTTCGTGGAGGGCCCCGAGCAGGTTGGCAAAGGGTTCGGCGGCAAAAACGAAGACGACGAATACTTCGATTTGCTGGCCGACACGTAAAAGAGCGCATGGCTGTAAAACTAAAATTCAACGTGGGCGACCACGTGCGGTGGAACTCCGAAGCCGGCCTGGTGTCGGGCACCATTAGCAAGGTCCACACCGCGGATTTTGCGTACCAGGGCTACACACACCACGCCAGCCCGGCGGAGCCGCAATACGAAATCAAGAGCGACAAAACCGACCACGTTGCCGCGCACAAAGGTGCCGCGCTGACGAAACTGCGGGATTGACGACGGGTGGTGCAACGGAAAAGACCCGCCCCAACAACGGCTCTAACGAACGGCTACACGGTGGAAAATAATCGCACCATCTGGACCATCGGCCATTCTACCCGGAGCCAGGAGGAGTTTTTGGCAGCGCTGCACTCTTTCCGGATAGAAGTGCTGGTGGACGTACGCCGGTATCCAGGCTCTAAAAAACATCCGCAGTTCAACGCCGCCGCCCTGGCAGCCTACCTGCCCGAAGCTGGCATCGGCTACCTGCCGGAAGTGGAGCTGGGCGGCCGCCGAAAGCCGGGGCCCAACTCGGCCAACACGGCGTGGAGGAGCGAATCTTTCCGGGGCTATGCCGATTACGCGGAAACGGCCGCGTTCGCGGCAGGCATCGCGAAGCTAACCGCGGTGGGGGCCCTGCAGCGCACCGCGTACATGTGTTCGGAAGCCGTGTGGTGGCGGTGCCACCGCGCCATTATTTCGGATTACCTCAAAGCCAGCGGGTGGACCGTGCGGCACATCATGAAAGAAGGCGTGGCCACGGAACACCCATACACGTCGGCCTTTCGGGAAACCCATCCGCTGTACGGTAGCGCGGGAAGCGAAGAAAACCCCCGGATTTCTGGGGGTTGGTAAACAAAGCAGGAAAACTTTCCCCGTCAACGGCCTGCTGGCTTCGCCGCCCTACGCAATTTAATATAAACCTTGTCCACCAAATGGTTACTAGGTTAAGCTGCCCGATGAAAGGGCAGCTGGCATCAACCGCCTCGCGGGGCGGGTGGAGCGGTCGTTTGCGGTTGCTTTTACGAGGGGCTGGCCCCTGGCCGCCCCCAGCCCCTCGCGGCTGCTTATCTCGTCCGGCTCTAGCTATGCAGGT
>JANPOR010000185.1:0-3535 GCA_031428075.1 Hymenobacter sp.
GTAACGGCCGCGCCAGCCCCAAAATTTCAGGAAACCACCGAGTTCGGGGGCACCTACGTGGCCAACTTGCCGGGCCCCTTCGTGAACGTGCGCTTCAAAACCCGCAACCCTTTTGGCGGGGCCGAGGTGCTGGAGCTGGGCGCGCGCGTGGGCTTCGAGGGGCAGCTCAACCGCGTTACGGGCCGCGACGAGTACACCACGCTGTTCGGGGCCACGGCGGCGCTGGTGCTGCCCAAGTTTCTGGTGCCGTTCCGCCCCAACCGCGACTTTGCCCGCTACAACCCCCACACGCGCTTCTCGCTCTCCGACACCTACGTGCGTCGCCCCGAGTACACGCGCACCAACGTGGAGCTGACCTACGACTACATCTGGCAGCGCTCGCCGTTTCACCAGTTCGTGATTTCGCCGGTGGTGCAGAACGTGGTGAACACGGCGGCCATCAGCGCCGATTTTCAGAAAAGGCTCGACTCGCTACGCACCAACTTCGGCTCGCCGCTCTACCGCTCGTTCGTGCAGCTCTACGAGCCGAGCATGAGCGCCACCTCGCTCTACAATTCCAACGACTTCAACGAAACCCGCGAAGCCCACTACCTGCGTCTGTTCCTGGAAGTGGGGGGCCTCACCCGCGACCTCTACCGCCACGCCCGCTGGAACAACCCCAACGAGGCAGAGTACAACTTCGCCAAGCTCACGGCCGATTACCGCCGCTACCACAAGCTTTCGCCCAATAACTATCTGGTGTACCGCTTCAACGGAGGCCTCGTCCACGCCCTCACCCCCACCGACGGGGCCTACACCGTGGCCTACGACAAATACCTCTTCGCCGGGGGCAGCAACAGCGTGCGCGCCTGGCGGCCCCGCCGCCTGGGCGTGGGCGGCTTCGCGCCCGCGGCGACGCGGCCCGACGGCTCGACGGCGGGCTACACCCCCGAGCAGCCCGGCGAGCTGCTGCTCGAAGGCAGCGTGGAGTACCGCTTCCCGGTGTACTCGTTCGTCAAAGGGGCCCTGTTCACCGACTACGGCAACGTGTGGACCATCACCGCCGACCCGCTGCGGCCGGGGGCCCAATTTGCCTTCAACTCGTTTTTGCGGCAGTTTGCCGTGGGCTCGGGCGTGGGCGTGCGCTTCGATTTCACCTTCCTCATCCTGCGCCTTGACGTGGCGGCCAAGGTGTACGACCCCACCGCCCCGGCCGCCGGGCGCTGGGCCATCAAGCGTTTTTACAAAGACAGCGAACACGAGCCGGCCTTCAATTTAGGCATCGGCTACCCGTTTTAGCGGGGGCCCTGGGGGGAGCGGGGGGCAACTTTTTGGGCGGTATCGGCTTTTGAAAGCGTGGGCGCGCCGGCCGGGCCGCCAACGCCGGTCCCGGCCGCTACGTTAGCTTTCCTTACTTATGACCAAAGCCGTTTTCATTGCCACCGCCGAGCCTTACAGCGGCAAGTCGCTGGTCGCGCTGGGGCTGGTGAACATGCTGCTCGGGCAGGCCCACCGGGTCGGCTACTTCAAGCCCATCATCGACTACGACCCCGCGCAGCAGCCCGACCCGCACCTCGACACGGTAGCGCGCTACTTCCAGCTGCCGCTACCCTACGCCGAAGCCTACGCCTACACCCGGCCCGAGGCCCTCCGGCTGATCGAAGCCGGGGCCCAAGGCGAGTTGATTGACACGGTGATCCGCAAGTTCAAGCGCTGGGAGGACGCGCACGATTTCACTGTGGTGGAAGGCAGCGATTTCCTCGGGCCGGGCACGGCCCTGGAGTTCGGCGCCAACGTGTCGATGGCCAAAAACCTGGGCGTACCGGTCGAGCTGGTCGTGTCGGGCGCAAACAAAAGCACGGCCCAGGTGGTCAACGCCGTGCTCACGCTGCTGCGCAGCTTCGAGGCCCGCGAGGTGCCGGTGCTGCTGGCGGTGGCCAACCGCGTGGCCCCCGCCCAGGCCGACGACGTGCGGGCCCTGTTGCGCGGCCAACTGCCGGCCGCCGTGCTGCTGGCTGTCATCCCCGAAGACCCTGACCTGCTGCACCCCACCATGCGCGAAATTCAGGCCGGGCTGGGCGGCGAGCTGCTGTTCGGCGCGGCGGGGCTCGGCAACCAGGTCGACAACTACATTATCGGGGCGATGCAGGTACCCAATTTCCTCAACTACCTCAAGCCCAACGTGCTGATTGTGACGCCCGCCGACCGGGGCGACATCATCGTGTGCGCTTTGCAGGCCAACCTGTCGGCCAGCTACCCGCGCGTGGCGGGCCTGGTGCTCACGGCCGGCGCCGGGCCCGACGCCCCCATCCTACGCTTGCTGGAGGGCTTACCGGGCGTGGTACCCATTTTGGCGGTGCCCACGGGCACGTTCGAAACCGCCACCCGCGCGGGGGCCATCCGCTCGCGTCTCACGCCCGACAACCCGAAGAAAATTCAGCTCGCCATCAGCACCTTCGAGCGGTACGTGGAGGTACAGGCGCTGCAGGAAAAGCTGGTCAGCTTCCAGCCCGTAGGCCTCACGCCGCACATGTTCCAGTACCGGCTGCTGCAATGGGCCAAGCGCGCGCGGCGCCACATCGTACTGCCCGAAGGCAACGACGACCGCGTACTGGGGGCCGCGGCGCTGCTGCTCCAGCAAGACATCGTGGACCTCACCATCCTGGGCGACCCCGTGGAGGTGGCCGCCTCGGCCAAGCGCTTGGGGCTGAGCCTGCCCGCCGGGCACCTGCGCATCATCAACCCGGTGGAATCGGCGCAGTACGCAGATTACGTGGAGACGTTCTACGAGCTGCGCAAAGACAAGGGCGTGAACCACGACATGGCCCGCGACCTGCTGTGCGACGTGTCGTACTTCGGCTCGATGATGGTGTACCAGGGCGACGCCGACGGCATGGTGTCGGGGGCCGTGCACACCACGCAACACACTATTCGGCCGGCGCTGCAATTCATCAAAACCAAGCCGGGTGTGTCGGTGGTGTCGTCGGTGTTTTTCATGTGCCTGCCCGACCGGGTAGCGGTGTTCGGCGACTGCGCCGTGAACCCCAACCCCACCGCCGAGCAGCTGGCCGAAATCGCCATTTCTTCGGCCGACAGCAGCCGCGCGTTCGGCATCGAGCCGCGCGTGGCCATGCTTTCGTACTCGTCGGGCACGTCGGGCGCGGGGGCCGACGTAGAAAAGGTGCGCCGGGCCACCGAGTTGGTGCGCGAAAAGCGGCCCGACCTGAAAGTGGAAGGGCCCATCCAGTACGACGCGGCCGTGGACCCGCTGGTGGGCCGCCAAAAGCTGCCCGACTCGGAAGTGGCGGGCCAGGCCAGCGTCTTCATCTTCCCTGACCTGAATACCGGCAACAACACCTATAAGGCCGTGCAGCGCGAAACCGGGGCCCTGGCCATCGGCCCGGTACTGCAAGGGCTGAACAAGCCGGTGAACGATCTGAGCCGCGGCTGCACCGTGGACGACGTGTTCAACACGGTGGTTATCACCGCCATTCAAAGCCAGCAGGGGTAGCGCGGACGCTGTGATTCCGCGAAGACTGTACCTTGCTCACCCGAA
>JANPOR010000186.1:0-2954 GCA_031428075.1 Hymenobacter sp.
TCCCGCGGCTACCTTCGACCTCATTACCTTCTGCAAAGCGGGCTATTATTTGAATCTGCCTGATTTGGCTCGCGCCGCCGCCCTCATCGCAGCGGTTTTGCCCGTTAGCGGCCAGTTGCCGCTCGCACACTGGACGCCTCCCGTGCACAACTACCCGCTCACGGGCGATGAAGTGCACGAATTTTTCATGCAAGGAACCGGCCCCGCTGGGCCCTGGCGCCGCCTTACCGGCCAGCGCCACTCCCAGTACCGGCTCGACGTGTTGGAGAAGAAATAGCTGGACGCATTCAGCACATCGTTACCCTATTTTCATTTCTGTCTAACTATACAATTGATTCTTGTGAAATAAATTTAATTGTAGGCAATTGAACATTACACGATTGATTCAGCTTTAGCATGTCCATGAGCAAGCCTGTCACCGTCTCGTCCATGAATTCGATGCAGAAGCTGGAAAATCAGCTTTGCTTCCCGCTCTATGCCGCGTCGCGGATGCTTACCAAGGCCTACCAGCCCTACTTGCTGGAATTGGGCATGACCTATCCACAATACTTGGTTTTTCTGCTACTATGGCAACATGAAGAATTGACAGTGAAATCCTTGGGCGAACAGCTACTACTCGATTCTGGCACGCTCACACCCCTACTCAAGCGCATGGAGCAAAAGCAGTGGGTGAGCCGTCGCCGCGACCCACGCGACGAACGTTCGGTCATCATCGGGCTGCTGCCTGCCGGTCGCGACTTACAGCAGCGGGCCTGCTACGTGCCGGAAAAGCTACTCGAAAAGCTGGCCATGTCACCCGTTGAATTCAATGCCCTGCGCCTACAGTTGCAACAACTTTTGCTTCGCCTCGCCTGACAGTGTCAGTCGTACCTTATTCCACTACCTTCAGACTAGGCAAAAATCGGGTAAATCTTGACGGCGTAGTCTGAAGCCATAGATAGCCGCGACGACGCTAACAACACTTTGGCCCTGACGCTGGGTACGCACAAAAATGGATGGGTCCGGCAAAGGCGGTCCCGCTAATCCCAAACATAGGCTGCCACCGGTTCCGCAGCGAGCTTCGGGAGGCCGGACTGCACCCCTTCTAACGGAACGCAACGCGATTTTTCACAAATTACTAGCTGATGTTACGCAGTTGCTTGAGTGGTTTGCTCGTTTAGTAGTCTCATGATGACTTGCACGCTGGACCTTTACACGGATTATTTACTGAGTTCGACGGGCCCGACGACGGCCACGGGCTTGTCGCGGCTACTGGACGGGGCGTTGAGCCACGACCGCATCACGCGCTGGCTCAGTAGTACGCCGTGTGGGCCGGCGCAGGTCTGGCGGCAGGCCAAGCCGCTGATTCGCCAGGCCGAAGCCCTCCGCGGGGCCGAGGACTTCGCGGTGCTTATCGTCGACGACTCGGTGCTGGAAAAGGCGCACACCGACGCCAACGAGCTGATTTGCACCCATTGGGACCACCGCCAGCAGCGCTACGTCAAGGGCCTGAACTTCGTCACCTTGCTCTACCAGGCCGCCGACGTGGCCCTGCCCATCGCCGTCGAGTTAGTGCGCAAAACCGTGCCCGTTTACCAGCCCAAGACCCAAAAAACGAGCTATCAGAGCCCGTTCACCAAGAACGAGTATTTGCAGCAAATGCTGCGCGTGGCCCAGCAACAGGTGGCCTACCGCTACCTGCTGGCCGACAGCTGGTACGCCTCGGCCGAGAACATGACCTTGGTGCGGGCCCTGGGCCACCACTTTCTTTTTGCCCTCGAAAGCAGCCGCACCGTGGCCCTGAACGAAGCCGACCGGGCACAAGGCTGGTTCCAATCCGTGCAGTCGCTGGTGTTTCCCGCTACGCAACCCCTGCGCGTCTATTTGCGCGCCGTCCAGCAGGCGGTGCTCGTAACCAGGCAAGTCTTTACAAACCAAGACGGTAGCCAGGGCGTGTTGTATTTGGTCAGCAGCGACACCGACCTGGACCAGGCCCAAATGACCACGATTTACCAGAGACGGTGGAAAGTGGAAGAATACCACAAGTCGCTCAAACAGAATGCCTCCATGGCAAAATCACCCACCAAAACCCTGGCCACGCAGGCCACCCATTTCTTCGCCGCCGTGCTGGCCTACACCAAACTGGAGGTGCTCAAGCTCAAGTGCGGCATCGGCCATGTTCGCCTCAAAGCCCAACTCTATGCTGTGGGCCTGAAAGCCATGTACCATCAACTCGGCCAACTCCGTGCGTAACATCAGTTAGTAATGCTTTCGTTGGTGGGGCTGGCGACCCGGTTGGTGGGCCCCGGCGGGGCGGCTGGGCCGGTAACGCTGGCGCCAGTCAACCCCGTGGTGGGCGACGCCAGCTACGTGGCCCGCTTCGGGCGGGGCCCCACCGCCCGCACCCCGGATGCGCTGCGCATCCAGACGCACTTGGTTTACGCCGAGCTGCTGCTGCGCCAGCGCACCCCGGCGGGCTTGCCAGCGGCGCTGCGCCAGCGTCGGGCTCACTTGCTCGATTTGCTGCACATCTACTGGCAAGCGGGCGTGTTCCCGCGCAACGAGGCCCCCGACGGGCAGCGCCACCCCTGCTTCATCGACCGGACCGGACGCCTTTGCGCTGTGGGCTACCTCGTGGCGCAAACCGCCGGCCGCCCCGCCGCCGAGCGCATCAATCAGCGTTTTCAGTACAGCAACCTGCTGGATATGCACGACGCGGCCCTGAGCCGCTGGGTGGCCAGCAGTGGCCTGAGCCTGATCGATTGCGCGCTGATTCAGCCCACTTACGGCCCAATCTACACGCCCGTAGCCACGGGCAACAACATCTCGGTCGGCTACGGCGCCGCTTCGGCGGTGCTGGGCGGCCTGAATTTATCGGCCATCGCCTTGAATAGCTCAGAGACGGGCCGCCAGTCGGGCCGCTGGCTGCCGCTGCTGACGATGGCCAGCGGCGCCACTCAAGCGATGCTCGGGGC
>JANPOR010000187.1:0-1569 GCA_031428075.1 Hymenobacter sp.
GCCACCTGCCCGTAGGCATGCTTGAGGGCGTTGGTCACCAGCTCGTTGAGGATAAGGCCCAGCGGCACGGCGCGGTCTACATCCACGGCGGGCAGGTCCAGTTCCAGCACCAGGTCGAAGCGGCCTTCGTCGAAGCCGTAGGCGGCCAGCAGGTTTTCGGCCAGCGTGGTGAGGTAAGGGCGCATATCGACGATGGCCACCTCGTCGGTCTGGTACAAGCGCTGATGAATCAAGCCCATGGCCTCCACGCGCTGGCGGCCTTCGCGCACGGCGCGGGCGGCCACGGGGTCGGCCAGGCTGCCCGACTGCAGATTGAGCAGACTGCTCACGATGGCCAGGTTATTTTTCACGCGGTGGTGCAGCTCGCGCAGCAGCAGCGTGAGGCGGCGGGCCTGCTCCTGAATGCGCCGGTTGTTGTCGGTGATGGTCTGGTTGGTGGCGCGCAGCTGGGCGTTAGCCCGCCGCTGGGCCCGGTACTGCCACCCGCTGAATCCGAGCAGGCCCAGCACTAGAGCCAGCCCGGCACCCAGGCCCCCCAGCAGGCGCTGCTTGCGGGCGTTGGCCAGGGCCAGGCCGGCAATGCGGGCCTGCTGCTTTTCGAGCCGGTAGGCGGCCTCAATGCGGGCCACGGCCTGGGTTTTTTCGAGGCGGTTGGTTTGGTTGTCCAGCAGGCGGCGCTCCTCCATCAGGTCGGTGGCTTCGCGGTAGCGGCCGGCGTCGCGGTAGGCAAAGCCGGCGGCTTCGAGCGAGTTGCTGAGCCGGTGGGGGTCGCCGATGGCCCGGCCCAGGGCCAGGCAAGTGTCGGCGGCGGCAACGGCCTGCGCCAGGTGGCCCTGCCAGCGGTAGGCCCAGCTGAGCTGGCGGTAGGCGTGCTCCAGGCCGTTGCGGTTGCGCTGGGCGCGGTGCAGCCCCAGCGCCCGCCGGAAGTAGCCGATGGCCGCTGGGTAGTCGTGGTCGTAGTCCATCAGCAGCTGGCCGTAGTTGGCGTAGGCCACGCCCAGGGCCGAGGGCACGGGGTGCATAGTTTGCTCGATGCGGATGGCCTCCCGGTAGCAGGCGCGGGCCGAGTCGGGCTGGTTTAGGTCGCGGTAAATGATGCCCTGGTTGAGCAGGGCGGCCACCATCACGGCCGGGTAGGGGCCGCGCCGGGCCAGCGTCAGCGCCAGCCGGGCCTGCCACAAGCCCTTGCGCGAAAGCAGCGCTACGTTCTGCCCATCGCCCAGCCGCTTGTAGGTCTGGGCGTTGAGGACGTACACCCAGGCCACGCCGTCGGGCCGGTGCTGGGCCTTGAACAAGGCCTGCGCCCGCCGGCCGTAGTAGAAGCTGGAGTCGAACTCGCTGGCGTTGCGCAACGCCGTGGCCAGCAGCAGGCTGCCCTGGGCTTGGCCGTAGGGAAAGTGCAGCCGCACGCTGGCGCGCAGTAGCTGCCGGCTCAGCACGGTGGCCGAGTCGTTGTTGCGGGTCAGCAGCTGCCGGGCTACCTCGAGCCGGGCCCGCACCTGGGCCGTGTCGGCGGGCCCGACCCGGCCGTAGGTGGCCGGCGGACCGGCGGCCTGGCCCGGCTGCGGC
>JANPOR010000188.1:0-6495 GCA_031428075.1 Hymenobacter sp.
TCTAACTTTTCTCGAATCACGTCAGATGAAACTCATCGACTTCTCCCAACCTCTCTACCACGACGCGCCAAATTGTCCTGCGCATCCGCCGGTGAAGTCGGAAATCATTGCCGATCATCCGCAGCACGGGTGGCGGGTGGAGTTGCTGACGCTGGCCAGCCACATCGGCGCTTTTTGCCGGTCGGCAGCGGCAATCCTGCCGCGACAAAGAATGCCCATACTACGGTGTGCAGAGCTTTTATCAGCCATAGCTTGGTTGCATCTGGCAAGTTGAAAGGTGGTTTCGCTACCATGCTTATTGCTGATAAACCCGCCTGACCTGCGGCAGCAACGCGACCAACAGAATCAGCAGCGCCAGCAGCAGGCAGACCGTGTGCAGCCAGCTCACGGCATAGAGAAAAACCATTTCCAACTGTATCCAGCTGATGAGCGCAAAGACGATGTAAGTGCTGCCCGTCCACGCCCAGCGCATGTCACTCAGCAGGTTGGGCCACTTAGCGAATCGGCTCCCGGTTTTCTTCAGCAGCGTCGGTATCAGCAGGCACAGGGCCAGGCCCAGCACGCCGAACAATATGATGCCGGGCGCCAGAAAGTCCCGAAAAGGCGAACCCGTCAGCATGGACAAGGGGATCCCCATGAGCCGGCCGGAAGGGGAAACTACCAAAACCCCGCCGCCCCCCAGGACCCCCACGCCCAGCAACGCCAGGAGCAGGAGCAGCACGGTGCGCCAGGTGGTCCAGGCTCTTTCTTGGGGGTAGCAGCGCCCTCGCTCACCCAGCGGCCAGCGCCATGGAGAGTGGCGGTGGACATGGCTTAAATTCCGGCGAGTAGCACCGTGGTTTCCAGATAGTCGGGCACCTCCACGTTGGGCCAACCTTTTTCCCGACGCAGGGTTTCGGCCAACGCTTCGGCCGGGCCGGGCTCGCCGTGCACCACGAACGTGCGCTTGGGCGGAGCCTGAAACTGGCCGAGCCAGCGCAGCAGCTCAGAGCGGTCGGCGTGGGCCGAGAAGCCGTCGAGGTGCTTCACCTGGCAGCGCACGGGCACCAGCTCGCCGAACATTTTAATCTGCTGCTGGCCCTGCTGCAAGGCGCGGCCTCGGGTGCCTTCGGCTTGGTAGCCGACGAGCAGCAGCGTATCCTGGGCCCGGGGCAGGCGGTTGAAGAGGTGGTGCACGATGCGCCCGCCCGTGCACATGCCGCTGGAGGAGATGATGATGGCCGGGCCGGTTGTGGCGTTCAGCCCTTTCGATTCCTGGGCTTCGGTGACGAAGCGCACGCCGGGAAAATCGAACACGTTGCCGTGCCCGAGCCGGTGCGCGGTGGGGTGGCGCGGGTACAGGTCCGATACGCGGTTGCCCATCGGGCTGTCCACGTACACGGGTACCTGGGGCACGCGTCCTTCGGCAATCAGCTTTTTGAGGTAGTAGAGCAGCGTTTGGGTGCGGCCCACGGCGAAGGCGGCGATGAGCAGCACGCCGCCCCGGTCCAGGGCCTCGGTCACGACCCTCACCAGCTCGGCTTCGGGGTCTTCGACGCGGGCGTCGCGGTCGCCGTAAGTGGACTCGACCAGCAGCACGTCGGCTTGGGCAATGGGCGTGGGGTCGAACAACACCGGGTTGTCGTAGCGGCCCAGGTCGCCGGAGAACACCAGCTGCTTGCGCTGCTGTGCGCCCTGCACGGCCAGCTCCACGATGGCCGAGCCGAGGATGTGGCCGGCGTCGCGGAAGGTGAGGGTCAGCAGGCCGTCGAGCAGGGTGACGGGGGCGTCGTAGGCCACGCTTTCCACCAGGGGCAGCATTTTTTCCACGTCGGCCTGGGTGTAGAGCGGCTCAGCCGGGTGGTGCTTCGAGTAGCCTTTTTTGTTAGCGTAAGCGGCTTCTTCTTCCTGCAGCTTGGCCGAGTCGAGGAGCATAATGCTGAGCAAATCGGCCGTGGCCTCGGTGCACAAAATGCGGCCGCGGAAGCCATCGTGCACCAGTTTGGGCAGGTAGCCGCTGTGGTCGATGTGGGCGTGGGTGAGGATGACCAGCTCCACCTCGGCGGCAGTTAGCGGCAGCGGCTCGCGGTTGCGCAGGCGCAACTCCTTCAGCCCCTGGAACAGGCCGCAGTCGACCATGATTTGGTGCCGGGCGGTTGAGCCGCCGTCGAACGTGAGCAGGTACTTGGAACCGGTGACGCAGTGCGCCGCGCCAAGAAATTGAAGGTTGACATCCATGCAGTTGGGCAATAAACAGGCGGGCAGGCAACGCGCGGGCAGAGGATCATGCGCGGGCGGGGGATTATCCCGCTGCAAGGCTACGCCCCCGGCCGGCCCCGGCACATGACAAACGTCATTACCCCGGCCAATTTTGCTCATGCCGGGGGTCGCTGGCGGGCCGGTCCTTTGCGCCAGGCCGGTGCTGGCTTCGGCTGTGGCGGCCCCGCCGCTGGGCTTCCCCGTTCCTGCAGTTTTCACCTTCACTTCGCAAAGCATCACGGCACCAGCAGCGTTCGCCCCGTTCTTCCAAAAACTGGCCAACGACAACGGGGCCGTGGTGGGCGGCTGAGTAAGCGCTGCGCTGCCGGCACCCAAGCCCGAAGCCGTGGAGCGGTGTCGGCCTACAAAAAGGCCCTGCTGCTGCCATCATAAAAAGTGTCCTTTCATCTTTAGACCGTGCCTGGGAGCCTTATAATAGCCGAGATAGGCGCCGTTTTCCGCTTTGCCGGGCGGGTCTTCCGCGAGGGGGCCCGGCCGCGCTACGAGGTGCAGGAACTGCTGTACCAATGCTACGTCATCGGCTACCAGTCCCTGCCGCTGGTCGGCATCACGGGCTTTATCATGGGGCTGGTGCTCACCCTACGGCTGCGGCCCACCATGGTGCAGTTTGGGGCCGAGTCGTGGATTCCGACCATGGTTGGTCTGACCATCATCCAGGAAATGGGGCCCATCATCACGGGCCTAATGGTGGCCGGCAAGGCCGGCTCCAACATCGGGGCCGAGCTAAGTTCCATGCGCGTAACCGAGCAGATTGACGCCATGGAGGTTTCCGGCACCAACCCGTTCAAGTACCTCGTGGCCACGCGTGTGCTGGCCGCCACGCTCATGGTGCCGGTGCTGGCCCTGCTTTCTGAAGCCCTGGGACTGCTGGCTGCTTACTTGGGCATCAACATGAAGGGCGTGACCACGGTGGCCCTGTTTGCCAACAACATTCTGGGCCATCTTACCTTCAGCATGGTACTCCCGGCTGTCATCAAGACTTTTTTCTTTGGCTTCGCCATCGGGCTCATCGGCTGCTACAAGGGCTACTATGCCGATAAAGGCACCGAAGGCGTGGGCCGGGCCGCCAATTCGGCGGTGGTCGTCGCGTCGCTGGCCATCTTCATTCTCGACCTGATTTCGGTGCTGGTCACCAATCTGCTCGGCCTTAACTGATGCTTCCCACGCCCCTTCCCACGCCCCTTTCTTCGCCCCGGCCCGCTGCGCCTGCTGCTCCCTCCCCTCCCGGCGAGGCGGTGCTGACGGTGGACAACGTCAGCAAGTCATTTGGCGATAACCACGTGCTCCAGGGCTTTTCGCTGGCGGTGCAGCGGGGCGAAAACGTGGTGGTGCTGGGCAAGTCCGGCTCGGGCAAGTCGGTGCTCATCAAGTGCATCATCGGCCTGCTGCCGGTCGATGCAGGCACCATCACGGTGCTGGGCCAGAACGTGGCTGCCCTCGATCACACGGCCATGGACCGGCTGCGGGCCAAGCTCGGCTTTCTCTTCCAAAGCAACGCCCTCTACGACTCAATGACGGTGCGTGAAAACCTTTTGTTCCCGCTGCGCCGGCAGTGGCTGACCCACACGCCCGCCGAGGAGGGCGACATGGTGCAGCAAGCGCTGGAGGATGTGGGCCTGGCCGATACCGCTGACAAAATGCCCGCGGAGCTTTCGGGCGGCATGCGCAAGCGCATTGCCCTGGCCCGCACCCTCATCCTGCGGCCCGACATCATCCTCTACGACGAACCCACCACGGGCCTCGACCCCATCACGGCCCGCGAAATCGACCACCTGCTGCGCGAGGTACAGCAGAAATACAATACGTCGGCCCTCATCATCTCCCACGACATGAACTGCGTGCGCCTGACCGCCGACCGCGTGGCCCTACTCGTGGACGGCCGCTGCTACGCCGGGGGCACCTACGAGGAGCTGGCGCACAACGAGGACTCCAAGGTCCACGAGTTTTTCGCCTGAGGAGCAAGCAGCCCTTAAAATGAACGTCAGACCAACCGAACCAGTCCATTCCTGCCTCCATCATGCCGCCCCGTCCCGCCAGCAATCATATTCGTCTCGGCTTGTTTGTGGCCGCGGGCCTGGGCTGCCTACTCGTCACGCTTTATCTGGTGGGCCAGCGACGCAATCTGTTCAGCAAAAGCCTGGCCGTGCGGGCCGATTTTCGCAACGTCTCGGGCCTGCTCACCGGCAACAACGTGCGCCTGGGTGGCATCACCGTGGGCACGGTCAAGAAGATTCGGATTCTGAACGACACCACGGTGCGCGTGCTCATGAATTTGAACCAGGACGTGCGACCGTATGTACGCAAAAACGCCGTGGCCATGATCGGCACCGACGGGCTGGTGGGCAACACCATCATCAACCTGAATCCAGGCCCCGGCCCGGCCGGCCCACCCGTGGACCCCGGCGACGCGCTGCAAACCCGCACGCCAGTGGGCATCGACGCCATGCTCAGCACGCTCGACGTCTCCAACAAAAATCTGGTGGGCATTACCCGCGACCTGCAACAAATTACCGGCAAGCTGAATAATAGCAAGGCCCTCTGGCAGTTGCTCAACGACGAGACATTAGCCACCAGCGTGCACCAGAGCTTGCGCAACGTTGGGGTGACCACCACCCAATTGCGCGACGCCTCGCACGACGTGCAGGCGCTTACCCGCGGCGTGCGGCAGGGTCGCGGCCCCATCGGCTACTTACTCACCGATAAGGCCTTTGCCGGTCAGCTTGGGCACGCGGCCAGCAAATTGGCCGGCACTTCCGATTCACTGGCCGCCACGTTTGCGGGCCTGCAACGGCAGGTGCAGTCCGGCACCGGGCCGCTGCATACAATGCTTTCTGATACCACCATAAGCGGGCAGCTGCGCCAGAGCGTGCAGAACGTGGCGCAGGGCACCCAAAAGCTCAACCAAAGCATGGAGGCTCTGCAACACAATTTTCTGCTGCGCGGCTACTTTCGCCGCCAGGAAAAGAAAAAGGCTCAAGCAGTGAGAAGACAGAGCGAGAGCCGCGCGGCTCTACCAGTAGTACGGTAGCCGGTATTAGTCTGTGGCAGGGCCGGTGGCACCGGGCGTGCTCAGTAGCAGCGGCACGATGGTCGCAGCGTCGGGCAAAGCCCCACTCGCGCCACAATTCGGCGCCGTGGTGCACGAGCACAAAGCAGGACAGGTCGGTGGCGTGGAAACTGCTCATCACCGACGGGTGGCTGGCGGCGTCGGATGCGCAAAACGCGCCCCGCGGCACCTAGCTGCTGTTGCAGCGCTGCCAGCGCCGCCGGGGAAACCGTCGGACTCGACCGTCCGATACCCAGTGGTACCAGCAACACTAACAGAACGGCCGCTTCGGCGTACAGCAAGGAAATAAGTGGTGTATCAAGCATCGAAAAATCTGAACAACCAAGCACTTGCAAAACTACCGGACGGATCTGCCCACCCACATGATGTCCATCAGCCAGCCCAGTGATGATGATCATACCGTGAGTATTTACTGCCGATCTTGTGCCCCGGCTGGTTTTAGGCCGACCAGTGCCGGCGGCAGCGGACCACTATAACCAAGCTCCCATGCTCACCAGCTCCTACCCCGGCGTCCTGACCGACTTGCTTTACTCGCAGGCCAAGGAATTTATGGGTATTTACGACCCCGAGATGGGATGGTTCACGCAAGTAAACCCGGCCGGGGTGCGCCTGCTCGGCTATCCGTCTGGGCCCGCATTTCTGGCCGACTCGGACCACTCCCTGCGCACTCCTCCCTGGGCCAGGGCCCAATGGGACGCCCTGTGCGAGCAAGCGCAGCGGGAAGGCCGCCAGACCGTGGAGGCCCAAATCCGGCACCACACGGGCGAGTCGTTCAGCGGCTATCTGGAACTAGCTTATTTTCAGGTAGAGGGGCGGCGGTATTTTCTGGTGCATATCACCGAGAAGCGCCCCTTGCAGCACGCCGAGCGCAAACTGGCGCACAGCCGCCGGCGCTTTGAAGCGGTATTTGCCAACGCGACCATCGGCATCATCGTCTGCGACCGGACCGGCAACATGATATCGGCCAACGAGTTGGCAGGACGGCTATTTGGGTACGCCGCCAACGAGCTGCTCGGCCAGCGCATCGAAGTGCGAGATCCAGTGCGCGGGCCCCTTGCGCCTGGACCCCTCGCTGCTGCGCAAAATCCTGGTGAACCTGCTCTCCAATGCCCTCAAGTACTCCGGCGAAAACTCGGCGGTGCGCCTGCGCGCCGCCTGCCGCGACCAGC
>JANPOR010000189.1:0-2141 GCA_031428075.1 Hymenobacter sp.
GCGGGCAGCACGCCCCCCAGGCCACGCCCTTGCACGGCGGGCCGAACGTGACGTTGGTGGCGGCGCTGACCACCACGGGCCTGCAAGCGGCCGTGCCGGTGAGCGGGGCCGTCAACGGGGAGGTGTTAGCGGCTTGCCTCCAGCAGATACCCAGCCCCACGCCGGTCCCACGTCGGCGCCCGGCGACGTAGTCGTGCTCGACAACTTGCCGCCCACCAGGTGGCCGGCCTGGCTGAACGCGTCGAAGCCCACGGGGCGCTGGAAGCCGTCATCCGAACGGTAGCCGACTGGATAACCGAGCACGACGCCAAAAACTGAGTTGACCATTGCGGCTGCCACGTACACGAACCTGAGAACCGCTCCAGGTCCAGTAGCGCAGTTCGTGGGCCTCGTAGACGTTGACGCGGATGCGGTCGGCGGGGCCTCGGTCCTGGAGGTTATTGAACATGGAGAAGGGAGCGTTGGTGGAATGAGTGCAACGAATGAAAATGGTAGGTCGAGGCATACTGTTGGGTACGGCTCCCGATGAGTTCTTCGGGTGGACGTTTGTTGCGTAGGTGTCCTACCTCAACCTACTAATTCGAGCATTCTGGCCACCGTCGCCCTTTTACAACCGGCTGAATGACGCGCCTACGCGGTGGCTTTTGGCTTGAGTGTATTTACCATCTTGTACAACCTGACTGAGGGGGCGGTGTCGACGTGGCTTGGGTACCGTGACGAGACGCTGGCCTTGTTTGGCTTTGTGGTGGACAGCTTTATTGAGGATTTTGGGGCTGGGTATTGCCTACATGGTGCTACGGCTGCAGCGGGCACAGCAACGCGGGGCGGACCGCGGCGGAAAAGCTGGCGCTACGCATCACGGGCTACGGGTTTTATGCGCTGGTGGCGGGGCTGGTGGTGTCGGCGGCGGTGAACGTGTGGATGGGGCACCGGCCCGAGACGACAGGGTAGGGCGTGGTGATTTCGCCGGTGTCGGCGGCCGTGATGGGGGCCCTGGTGGTGGCCAAGGAGCGGGTGGGTCGGCAGCTGAACTCGGCGGCTATCCGGGCGGATGCGAACTGCACGCACGCGTGCATCTACATGTCGGTGCTGCTGCTGGCGGCTAGCGGGCTGTATGCCCTCGGGGTGGCCTTATTTGGATGCGCTGAGGTCGCTGGGACTGGCTTGGTTTTCCTTTAAGGAAGGGCGCGCGAGTCTGGAAAAAGCGACCAGTGGGGCCGTGTACGGCTGCGGGCACGACTAACGGAAGGAGCTGTTGGGTAGCAGAGCAGCTTTAGCCTGCGTTTCATCGGTGAAGGCTACGGTTCTCGAACGACTGTTGAAACTGCGCGAAATCACGGGCTACAAAAGCCAGGCCGCCAGCACCCTTTAACTCATCGAGGAATTGCTTTTGCTCAACGCGGAGCTGGTCGCGGCCGGGTTCCGTCCTGCGTCCCTTCGACACCGATGCACACGCCGTCGGATTTGCGGAAGCCGATGATGTCGGGAACGCCGTAATTGACTATCGAGGAATTGCCTGCGTTCCACTGACAAGTTTATTCTTCGTGGCCCAGCTCGAACCACCCGGCCCCTGGTGCTCGATGGCTCCGTTGGGTCGTTGCCCTGTAATAAACCATTTGCCATTGTTTGCCAACAAATAAGTAACCTTTTCACAACGTTGCCTTCGCTTACGGCGGGCACCTTTGCGGACGAAAAATCCCTCCATTGACCAGGCGGCGCGGGTGGGCCCGGCCCGGGGCCCCGGTTTGTCCTGCTATGCCCGCTACTGCGTCCCCCAAGTCCTTGCGCCGCTGGCAACTGCGCACCGCGGCCAGCTTATTCATCGGCTACAGCGCCTATTATGTGTGCCGCTCCAACCTGGCGGTGGCCGCGCCTTTGCTCATCAGGGAGTTTGGCAGCCGCGGCCTGAACAAGGAAGTGCTGGGGCAACTGGCCTCGGTGGGCGTGCTGTGCTACGCGGCGGCTAAGGTGGTGAACGGCGTGTTGGGCGACTTTCTGGGCGGCAAAAAGGTCTTCCTGCTCGGCATGGTGGGGTCTGTAGCGGCCACGGTAGCCTTCGGGCTAGGACAGGGCGTGGCCGTGTTCTTCGTGGCCTGGGCCACCAACCGCCTCGTGCAATCCATGGGCTGGGCCGGGCTGGT
>JANPOR010000190.1:0-8183 GCA_031428075.1 Hymenobacter sp.
TGCCTTCGGCCACCACACTTTGTACTTCCGGCACCATGCGCTTGAGCAAGTTTTCGATGCCCGATTTGAGAGTGACGGTGGCCGAGGGGCAGCCCGAGCACGAGCCTTGTAAGTTAACGGTCACCACGCCTTCGTGGTAGCTTTTGAAGGTGATGTTGCCGCCGTCTTGCTCCACGGCGGGGCGCACGTAGTTGTCGAGCAAGTCGATGATTTTCTGGGCCGTTTGGCCTTCATGGGCGCTGGGGTCGCCGGCCTGGGCTTGCTGGGCAGCCTTTTGCTCGGCGGCGGGGTCAACGGTAAACAGAGGGCCTCCAGCTTCCACGTAGCTTTTCAGAAACTGGCGCAGTTCCGGGATGATCTGCGTCCAAGCCAGATCAGGGTGGGTTTTGGTAACAGTAACGAAGTTCTGGGCGATGAACACGCGGCCTACGTAGTCAAACCCGAATAGCTCCTGGGCGACGGGCGAATTGGCGGCGGCCTCCAGCGAAGGGTAATCCACGCTCACGCCGTCGGCGAGGAGCTGTTGATTGAGGACGAACTTCATGCTCTCCGGGTTTGGAGAGGCTTCGGCATAAATGGATACGGCGGACATGGCAGTAAAAAATTAGTTTTTCGGGAAGCGGCCGGTAGGCAGCTGTACAACAGCGCCGCGCAACTCGTGGTTGCAAAAGTAATAGCCCGCCCGCTGGGAACGCGGACAGCTGCTAAAGCGTATTATCGCCAGAAAAGTTGTCGCTGTTTAGACGAATTAAAAATAGAAAGCTGAGCTGACCCTAATCCAGCCGATTGCTGCGGGCGCGCAGCAGCAAGTCAGCTAGCACGAGTTGGGTCATGGCTTCCACGATGGGCACGGCGCGGGGCAGCACGCAGGGGTCGTGGCGGCCACGGCCGGCCAGCGTCACGGCCTCACCGACTTGGTTGACGGTGGCCTGAGGCTGCAAAATGGTGGCTACGGGCTTGAAGGCCACGCGGAAATACACGTCTTGGCCGTTGGAGATACCGCCCTGACTACCGCCGCTGCGATTTGTGCGGGTGCTTACGCGCCCGGTTTCATCGGCGTAAAATTCGTCGTTGTGCAGCGAGCCGGGCAGCTTGGTACCGGCAAAGCCGGAGCCGAATTCGAAGCCCTTCACAGCATTGATACTGAGCAGCGCGTGGCCCAGCACGGCGGGCAGCTTGTCGAACACGGGCTCGCCCAAGCCTGGGGGCACGCCCATGGCCACGCCTGTGATGACCCCACCCACGGTGTCGTGCGCGTCGCGGGCCGCCCGGATTCGGTCCTCCATCCGGGCAGCTGTTTCCGGATGAGGGCAGCGCGCAAGGTTGGTATCCGTCAGGCTCAAATCCAGGGCTTGGTAGTCTACGGGCACCTCGATTTCTCCCACGGCCGACACGTAGGCCCCCACCGTTACGCCGAAGTGGGCCAGCAGCTGCGCAGCCACGGCCCCAGCGGCCACGCGGGCGGCCGTTTCGCGGGCCGACGAGCGCCCACCGCCGCGGTGGTCGCGGCGGCCGTACTTGGCGTCGTAAGTGTAGTCGGCGTGGCTGGGGCGGTAGGCTTGGGCGATGTGCGAGTAGTCGTCGGATCGCTGGTCGGCGTTAGGAATGAAGAGGCTAATGGGCGTGCCGGTGGTCAGGCCTTCGAACACACCGGACTGGATTTGCACCCGGTCGGCCTCGTTGCGCGGCGTGGTTAGCTCGCTTTGGCCGGGCCGCCGCCGGTCGAGGGCCCCCTGGATGTGGGCCGCTTCCACAGCCAAGCCGGCCGGACAGCCGTCGATAATTACCCCAATGCCCACACCGTGCGACTCGCCGAACGTAGTGATGCGAAAGAGGGTACCGAACGTATTAGACATGGAAAGATATTTACCGTTGGATTTTGAATGCTAACAGCAAAATAACACCAGACCATTTGCCGGTCGGAGCATTTGCCTTCAATAGCGGTTTTTACGTCAATTTATGGGCTGGAGATGGCGCATCCTTTGCGGGGCCGTACGTAGGCCGCTCCGTGCGCGCACTGACAAAGTCCGCGTTATTCCCATGGTCTGCGCAACCGCTCGGAGCCCAGGCCTCAAATTTCGACATTCAAAACTCAAAGTTTTCGTTTGGCGTTCCACCAGCCGGCGAAGGCCAGCCCCAGCAAAGCACCGAGCAGGCCCGTGGCATAGCGGCGCACCCGACGAAACACGTCGAGCGGCTGGAGGTAGTCGTCAGCGCGGGCAATGGCTGGGCCATAAAAAGAATCGGTTGTAACGGACCGAACAGCGGGGACCGCGGGACCAGCTGGGGGCCCCGCCCCGATCTGGAGCCGTAGCGCCGAGCGCAGGGTAACGTAGCGGGCTGCTACGGGGTCGAATACCACCAGCTGCCACAGGCTGTCGAGCGGCAGCGGGCCTGGCCGCTGGACCACCAGCCGGTAGCGAAACAGCTTGCGGCCCATGCCGCGGGGGGCCGTTTCCTGGTACACTTCGGGGCCGTACACGGCTAGGCCAGCCCGCGGGGCGAGGCGGGGCGGCGCCAGCGCGGCCAGGTTGCCCGTCCCTTCCACCCCAAACGTGTAGTTGAACACCTGCCCCGCCACGAATTCGGTGCGGCTGATAGATTCGCGTAGCTGGTAGTGGCCCACGGCCGCCGGCGGGCCCCGGCGCCGGGCGGGCAGCGGCCGCACGGCCACCTCCAAAGGTCTGGCCACGTAAGTTTTGTACGCGGCCAAGCGGCCGTCCACGCCCGGCACAGGTTTTTTCAGTAGCCTAAACTTGGTCATCGTCAAGGCCAAGGGTGGGAAGCGTAAGGGCTGGGCCGTGAGCGGATAATACATAGTTTCGGCCAGCCGGAAGCGCAGCAGCAGCCCGCCGGTCCAGTGCACGGTATCGGGCAGCACTTTTTGATCGGTGGCAGGCACCTCCCAGGCCGTAGTTTGGCGTAATTGGCGCAGCAGACGTGGTAATTGATCGTCGAAGTCGTGAAACGCGAGTACGGCCTGATCGGCAGGGCGTAGGTAAAACGACAGTATCACCCGCACGCCCTCCCCTACAAATACTTGCCGCCGATCGGCTTCCAGCACCAGGGCCCCATGGTCAGGCAAGTCTTGGTAGAGGCCCGGCTTGGGCTTGCCAAAAAGATGATCGAGCGCCCCCACGCCTTGCAAGGGGGCAGCCCCCGCGCCGGGCGTGGGGGCGGGGCCCGCCGGGGCTTGCAGGGCTGGGCCTACGTGGACGGTACTGCCACCGCCGCGCACCTGCATCCCGTTTACCGTCAGTTGGAAAGGCTTGATGAAGTAGTCGCCTTCGCCATAAGGAATGTAGCGTTGGGTGATGGTCAGTTCCGTGAAGCTGCGGCCCTGCACGAGATGGGTGGTGGTGGTACTGGTTTTACCAGCTTTTTTAAAGCCGTCGAGGTCGGGAAACGCCGAGTAGTCGGCCAGCGCTACGCTGCGCAGACGAAAGGCCAAGGTATAAACGCCCGTCACGGGCAAAGCAGCCGGGCCGGACACCACTTCTACCTGGGGCCCACCCGGCTGCGCCCAGCCGATTGTAGCCGTTAACAAAAGGCAGCCAAATGCCCAAAAGCGCAGCATAATTGTTTTCAATCGTTTTTTTATTTCTTGGCGGCAAGTGCTTACCACGCAGCTCAAATGCCTGATTACAGCCATTTTCCCTTAATGACACAACCATTGCCCCAAAGGAAAAGGGAATTTTTTAAGCAGAAACACAATCCTTGGGGTAACCCGGCCCGTATCTAGCCCACAAACGCCTCCAAAGTGCAGTTTTTCGCCTTCGGGCGGGCTGCTACAACACAGAGTGCCGGGCACTTGAAAATCAATTTTATCATTTTTCCATTTTCTTTTTTTCACCATGTCCCAACACACCCAAGTAAGCGGCCAGGGCGAGCCCAACATCGCCCAGCCTCTGTACACGCCCATCAAACGGCGTTCGTTTTTTATGTATGCTGGCGCAACCGCCGGGGCCACTGCACTGGTACTGGCCGGCTGCTCGAAAGATGATACCGTTAACAACGGCCCTGCCCCAGGCTCGGGTTCGGTGAGCCTCGGCAGCGGTAACCTAAGCGTACTGCAGTATGCATATGCTTTGGAGCAACTCGAAGCCGCGTTTTACGCCCAAGTGGTAAAAACACCTGCGACTGATTTTAAAGCCGATGAACTGGCTTACTTCACGCAAGTAGCAGCCCACGAAGCCATTCACCGCGATTTTTTGAAGGCAGCCATTTCCATGGTGGCAAAGTCTACTCCGATTATGGACCTGACGCCTGACTTCAGCAGCATCACGTTCACTTCGCGGGCATCCGTGTTGGGTGCTTCCATGGCTTTTGAAGACTTGGGTGTAGCGGCTTATAACGGGGCAGGCAAGCTTATCTCGGCTTCCGATCCGAACGGACCTACTTACCTCACGCTGGCCGGCAAAATTGTGTCGGTGGAAGCTCGCCACGCCGCTTACGTTCGCGACTTGGTTATGCCCGGCTCGTTTGCTGCTGATGACCAAGTCAACCCTGTTTCGGGCCTCGATAAGGCGCTGGCCCCGATGGATGTAATCGCCGCGGCGCAGAAATACATCAAGCAGACCATCGACGCCAGCACCGTCGGTAAGTAATCCCTTCTCCCACTCGTAATTAATCATAGCCATGAATTTTCTGAATATCATCAATCAGCTGGCAGAAGTGGACCCGGACGTACTTGGTCGTCTCGATTCGCGCCGCGCCGTTTTCTCTTCGCTCGGCACCGTGGCCAAGCGCTCGGCCTTGGCCGCCGCTCCAATGCTGCTGGCTTCTATGTTCCAAAAGGCCTACGCGGGCACCAATGCCGGCGACCCGGTTGAAATTTTCAACTACGCCCTGACGCTGGAGTTGCTGGAAGCCGATTTTTATAACAAAGTGCAGGCTTCGCCTTTCTTCATGACGGCTTCCGCTGCTGATCAGGCCGCTATTAAGCAGATTAGCAAGCACGAATCGGCGCACGTGGCCCTACTGCAAACGGTAGTTAAAGGAATCGGTGGCACCCCTGTCACCATTCCCGGCTTCAGCACGATGATTTTTGCCACGCTGACTTCGTTTCAGGCACAACTTGGCGTGGCGCAGCTGCTCGAAGACACCGGTGTGCGCGCCTACAAAGGCCGTGCAACCGACCTGCAAGGCATCGCCGATGTGAATATCCCTGGCGTAGGCAGCATCAACCCGCTGCAGTCGGCCCTCCAAATCCACTCGGTAGAGGGCCGCCACGCGGCCCACATCCGCGGTATGCGCCAGCAAACCGCTTGGATCAGCGGCAACGGCGACCTAGACAACATGGACAACTACAAAGGCGCTACGCCCGAGAGCAATACTATCCAGGCTGGCTACAATCTGACGGCCGCCGGCGTACCCACGGCTGGCGTAACCTACTCGGCTTCTGACGCGGCCGCGTCCTTCGATGAAATCCTGACCAAGGCCGAAACGTTGGCCCTGGCCGGGCCGCTCATCGGCAACTAACAAAACTGCTACCGCTTAGCGGTGCATCCAGCGAGCAGCGCCGGTTCCGTACATGCGGAGCCGGCGTTTTTGTTTAAAATTAACTCTGTGGTGCAGTTCCTGACCATTTGATAGGTTGCTAACTCCATTACGGGCCGTGCTTGCAACCATTAGCGAGGCGGGCGGTACCTTTGTGTAGCAGCCTTGGCCGGTAGGGCCGGGTATTTTTTTCGCACGATTGCTAGCTGTTCATGACCGATACGATTTCTGCGGGGGCCAGCGTGGCGCCCGCTTGGCCGCGCCGCACGTTTTTGCGCGTTTCCGGCGCTGGCGCGGCGGCGCTGGTGCTGGCAGCCGGCTGTTCCAGTCCCAACCCCACGCCTGCACCCGACCCCAATATCGTCGCGCTACCGGCAGGCGACGCGGGCATTCAGAATTACCTCTACCTGCTGGCCCAACTGCAAGCCGCATTTTACCAAACGGTACTCACGGCCCCGCCTGCCGATTTTACGGCGGCGGATTTGGGCTATTTCACGGACTTGCGCGACCATGAGATCGTCCACCGCGAATTTTACAAATATGCGCTGGGCACTTCGGCCTTACCGATGTTTACGTTCACGCTTACCAGCCTAACGCTCACCACTCGGATGGGTGTACTGACCGGCGCGCAACAGTTAGAAGAGTTGAGTACGGCGGCTTACGCGGCCATTCTACCGGTTGTGAGCGATGTCAAACTCCAGGCTCTATTACTAAAAATCACTTCGGTAGATGCCCGCCATGCTGCCCTGTTAGGCGACCTGCTGGCTCCCGGGGGGTTCGCCCCCGATACCGTGGTGAATGCCAACGGCCAGGCCGTGGCGCTGGCCCCCACCGCCGTGATGACGGCCCTGGCGCCTTTTGTGGCCCCCTACACTTTCTCTGTCGTTAACCTGCCCGTTACCACTTAACGGGTGCGAGCTGCTCGTGGCTCCGCTGTTCTGCATTTATGATTAAGCTGTTCTCTTTGCTCAATTACGTTGGCGAGGCGGCGGCCGCGCCCGCGGCCGCTTCGCGCCGTACCTGGCTGCACGGGCTAGGCCGCGCCCTGGTCGCGGCCGCTCCGCTGGCGCTAGCCGCCGCCCCCACGGCCCGCGCTGCTACCGACGACACCAGCTTCGATTCGGTGCTGCTGCTGCTGCATCTCGAACGGCTGCAGTTGGCCCTTTACACCCAGGCGCTAGACGCGACCGGCTTGGTGCCCGCCGCCCAATTGCCCGACGTGCAGCGCCTGCAAGCCCATCAGCGACAGCACGAGGCCTTTCTGCGCCAGAACCTGACTGACGCGGGGGCCACGGTGCCTGCCTCACCTGCTTTTGACTTCACTGGGCGCCGCAATAGCCCGGCTCACCCGGCGCTGTTCCCAAATGTGTTTGGTGACTTCAAGGTGTTTCTAGCCTTGACCCAGGCCCTCGAAGATTTTGGCGTGCGTCTTTACAAAGCACAACTGGCCAACTTGGTGAGCAACCGCCAGCTCTACACGGCCGTGTTACGTATGCACTTAGTGGAGGCCCGGCACTCGGCACACATACGCACCTTGCGCCGCAACGCCGGGGCCACCGTGAAAAGCTGGCCCAGCAGCGCCGACGCGCCCTTGACCGAATTAAGCCAAGCCCCTGCCCTCACCGATACTATTAAAGGAGAAGAGCAAACTTTACAGTACTTGGCAGGCCCCAAGCTGGTGCCCTTCACCGACTTGCTGACTGCGGCCAACGGCACCAGTATTCACGACCCGGCCTTGGCCGAAGCTTTCGATGAGCCTTTGGACGCGCTGGCGACGGCCCTTGGTACCGCCACGCCCGCGGTCCGTGCCCAAGCCGTCTTCGCCCTGTTCAGCAGCTAGCGGCCGCTGGCAAATAAGATTTGGGGGTTATTTCGAAAAAAGCTGCCCTAGCCGCTTTTTTCGCGCGTTCGTGCACTACAAAGGCCATATAGTACGTTGGCAATACGCAATATTCCAAGGCGGTCTAGTATCTTTTCAGAACGGCAGAAGTTTACGGTCCGTTCACCTCATCCGTCTATCCAACCTACCCGCTATGCTCGACTACGCAAAAATCATCCTGCAAAAAGTGAGCTTCAACAAGGTTCTTTTCGAGAAAGAACTGCGCAAAGCCCTCAAGACTATGTTACCCGCCGACATGGCTTCCTTTCGGGCTTGGTGCTACACGCAGTTTTCGCGTCTCTACCGCCGAATACTGAACCGGGCGTTCCGCCAGGCTCTCCGCGTGAGCCCGTCCTAAGTCGGCAGCGGGTCGCTTACAAACGCAATGTTGCGCGTGAGCCCTGCGTAGCCCGTGCGCTTCACCGCCGATTGGCGAAACAGCTCGGTGAACAACTCATGGGTAATTTCGCGCCAGTCGCTAACCGACAGATTTTTCAGATCGGGATGCGCTTGAAACTGCGGTTCCTGGTGCGGCTTGGCAAAGCGGTTCCAAGGGCACACATCTTGGCATATATCGCAGCCAAACACCCAACTACCGAGCTGCCCAGCCACTTCGGTCGGAATCTGGTCCTTTAGCTCGATGGTAAAATAGCTGATGCACTTGCTACCGTCGACCACATAAGGCTCGGTGATGGCCTGCGTCGGGCAGGCGTCGAGGCACTTGGTACACGTGCCGCAGTAGTCGCGGATGGCCCCGTCGTAGTCCAATTCCACGTCCACAATCAATTCGGCGATGAAGTAGAAC